>NZ_JAVAMR010000119.1:0-1341 GCF_030731025.1 Microbulbifer sp. 2205BS26-8
CAGCCTCGCAGAAGATTTCTCTGTCTGGCATTGACGTCGGTAGCAGGAACCGCAGGCGCCGTGTGTTTTTAATCACTACAGCTGCGACCTTAATCAAGCGATTGCGTAAGGTGCCAACCGACGCTTTCGCCAGCGGCGTATTCTTGAGTTGTTCTCGCAACTCTTCGAACAGTATCCAGGCCAATGCCGAGAGCAGTAGCCGCCACTGATTCGGCCACCAGCGGTGGCAGGAAGTGCGGCCCGAGAACAGATCCAATTGCTGATCCTTGATGCGGTTTTCCATGTCTCCGCGTGCGCAGTACAGCTGGCGGTATAGCTCCTCGCCATCACCGTCCAGATTCGTAGTCACAAACCGGGGATTGGAACCTCCGTGGGTATACTCGGCTTTTCCAATGATGCGCCGCCTGTGCTTCCAACTGCCCGCTGCGTATTGGAAGTCCTTGAACAGGGAGAGCTTGAATGCACCATTGTGAGACCACTCTCTGGCAAGGTGCATGTAGCCACTGAGCATATATTCCAGCCGGTTGTTACCTGCGATACCGACGATGTACTTCACTCCGTGCCGGTCGCACCAGTCCAGCATTCGGTGGCGGCAGAAGCCGCTATCACCACGGAAAACGATCTCTACCTCGGGCCACTGCTTACGCAAGGCTTTGACCAGTAACGCGAGAATCGCCCAGCTGTGTTTGGCCCCATCCTGACGACAGTGCCGCAGATAACTTACCAGCAGGTCCGTCCGCAGAAGACATAGAGTGGCATGAAACAGTAGCTATCGTAATAGCCATGGAAGAAGCGCTGTTCCTGCTCGCCATGTATCGGGATATCGGTCGCATCAAAGTCCAGGATGAGTCGCCGTGGCGGTTTGCTATGCCTGACAATGAACTGGTCCAGCAACACTTTGTGTAGCTCTACCGCAACGGATCGATCCTGCCCCTGCTCGAAGCGGCACAGGGTGGCGGTACTGGCTAGTGTCTTTGTGCGCTGACACCCGGCTTGCAGGACTGTGTCAAATCGCAGCTGATTGTGATCGTTGAGATCTTCATACCCAGCAGCAATCGCAAGCAAACGCTGTCGCACCAGCTGTTCCGCCTGGTGAGCAACTGAGGAAGCACGACGGGGATCATTGACGACACTGGCCACCGCGCGGGATAGGCCAAGGCGGCGATCGCATTCACGAAGCAGCAACAAACCGGCATTGGAGGTCAGGTCTCCGCCAGTGAAATCTGCTGTGATTTTGCGACGGGAAAGGGATGAAAAGCGGATCTCAGGCTGGTAGCATTTGGTCACGGCGGAATTTCTTATCAGACTGTTTTAAGCACCAGCGATGATAAGACTTTCCGC
>NZ_JAVAMR010000120.1:0-1331 GCF_030731025.1 Microbulbifer sp. 2205BS26-8
AGAGCGGACTGCTGCTTCCTGTCAACTTGCGGAAAGCAAGGGTAAAGAGTGCGATAGGCAACCTCCTCAACATGCTCGAGTCCAGATAGATAAACCGGGGAAGGTCGATGACGGATGCCAAGGGGGCATGACCTCGAAGCCGTATTGACTGGCGGAGCTCCCGTAGTAGTCCGAGATGGGGAAAGCCCATTACATGGCGAAGGGGAGCAGTTTAAACGTGTTTGCCAAGCAAACTACCTGACCAAGTAAGGTGAAGACCTTTGATAATCAGCGAAATGCAACGCAAACTTGCCACTTGGACAGCAGCCGACTCAGCCCGCCGGGTAGATCGGCTGCTGCGCCTGATAGCACAGCCCGACTGGCTGGCAGAAGCGACTCGAATCACCCTAACTTCCAAAGGCGCCAATACGCCCGGTGTGGATGGGGAAACCAAGTCGACTCTGCGGCCCAAGGTGCCAAGCATTCTGAAGCAGATCAGGGATGAGCTACTCACGGATACGTACCAGCCGCAGCCAGCCCGACGGGTCTACATCCCCAAAGCCGGAGGCAAGCAACGACCACTGGGTATCCCAACTCTGCGCGACCGTATTGTCCAGCGAGCCCTGTTAATGGCTATGGAGCCGATCTGGGAAAGTGACTTCCATTCACTCTCCTATGGCTTCCGCCCAGAGCGCAGCGTTCACCATGCGATTCGCACGGTGAAACTGCAACTGACGGATAACCGGGAAACTCGAGGACGATGGGTCATAGAGGGGGATCTTTCCAGTTACTTTGACACCGTGCATCATCGGCTGCTTATAAAGGCAGTGCGCCGCAGGATTTCAGACAAGCGATTCCTGAATCTTCTGTGGCGATTTATAAAGGCTGGTCACATTGATGCCGGACTCTTCCGGGCGGCTAGCGAAGGCGTGCCGCAAGGTGGGGTTATCTCACCACTGCTATCGAATATCATGCTACATGAGTTCGATCAGTACCTAGACCGGCGATACCTGAGCAAGAAGTCCCGGAAAGACAGGTGGTACTGGAATAACAGTATCCAGAAAGGTCGCAGCACCGCTGTACGCGAAAACTGGCAATGGAAGCCAGCGGTTGCATACTGTCGCTATGCCGATGACTTTGTCATTATTGTCAAAGGCACCAAAGCACAAGCGGAAGCGATCCGAGAAGAATGCCGGCAAATGTTGCAGGGAACTCTCAAGCTGACATTAAACATGGAGAAAACAAAGCTCACCCATGTTAATGATGGCTTTGTATTCTTGGGTCATCGAATCATTCGCAAACGAAGCCGCTACGGCGACATGCGCGTGGTCACGACAATCCCCGAGGAAAAA
>NZ_JAVAMR010000121.1:0-1279 GCF_030731025.1 Microbulbifer sp. 2205BS26-8
TGGTGGTAGTGGCAGCACTGTTGGCGGTATCGGCGGCACTGGCAGTAGCTCTTATTACAGTGAATGGTCTAGGCAATGGCTTCAGGATACTGAAAATGCCAAGGAAGCGGCAAAAAAGGGCGCACAAAAGGAGCGGACTTGGGGCAGTTACTTACCTGGAGTTGAAGCTGGTGATATAGCTGCTCAATATTGGGCTGATATAGCGGTTAGTTCGGATTACCCTTTAGCATTCTTAGCGCATGTTCCTGGTGTTTTTGCGGCACTTTGGACCGATCAAACTGCAACAAATACAGCTCTTACACTAGGTACGGCGGGTTTTAGCGCAGTTTCGTACTTTGCTAGATTAGGCTATTTTCGGTACGTTGGTCCTAATTCCAATCCAGCAAGTAAATGGCTTTTAGTGAATACTAGTAGTAAACCTCCCTATGCCAGTATGAGCGCTGCAAAGCAAGCTTTACAATTGCCTTCTATGCCTACTGCGTATCAAGCTGTAAAAGTACCCTTTTGGAAACCAGTTGTTGGGCCTAGAGCTGTTTGGCGAAATCCTCAATGGGGTACTGGTGGCGGAAAAGAGTGGTATCAGGGATGGCGCTTCCCAGACTAAGTAAGGAATTTAAATATGAAATATAATGCTGGAGCCTCTTATCTAAAAGAAAATGAATGGAATTCTATTTCAGTTTATTTAGATCCTTTTGTTGATGATTTAATCAGCATATCTAATGAGCAATCTCTTAAGTTTGAGTGTGGGAAAAGGTGGCCCAGTTTAGAGATGTCGAGAGAAAGAAGAGGGATTTTAGAGTCCTTTAAACTTTCTTTAAACAGTAATTACCTTGAAGACAATCGAGTTTTTTTTGAATTTTTTTATAATAAATTTTCAAAAAAAATATTTGGCAATGCCTCTGTTGAAAAAACAGAAATTTTAGGCAGTTATAGCTTGCAAGAAATGAATGATTTTAATTCCGTATTAAATGATATTAAAAGTAAGTTGGGTGAAATCATGCTGGGAGTATCAAAATAAGAATGATCTAAGTGCTGTAAATTCAAAGCCCTAGTAGATGGCTCTGTCGGGGGCTTATTTTTAGCATACTTATTCAGCAGTCAACACCTGACATCCCCCCATCACTCTGACCTTGGTCGGCGTATCCACCATAAAACCGGCAGTTTTGCCTATGACCCTTTCGGCGCGCGCCGGGAATCCGACTGGAGTGGTACCCTGGGAGCCGAATCCCTCACGGATTTATTGGCCAGCCAGGGATTGAGTACCAAGCGTGGCTTTACC
>NZ_JAVAMR010000122.1:0-1272 GCF_030731025.1 Microbulbifer sp. 2205BS26-8
TGACGAAGACGCAGAAGATCCTGCCCCCACCACCGAAACCGTTACCTACACGCGCAAAAAGCCTGCCGGCCGCAAACCACTGCCGGAGGATCTCCCCCGCGTACGCATCGAGCACGACCTTCCTGAAGAGGAAAAGCTTTGCATCTGTGGCTGTCAGATGCAACTGATTGGCGAAGCCCTTAGCGAACAATTGGATATCATCCCAGCCAAAATTCAGATACTGCAGCAAACGCGCAAGAAGTACGCCTGCAAGGCCTGTGAGTCGGGCGTAAAAACCGCAGCGCTACCGCTACAACCCATTCCCAAGAGTAACGCCAGCCCCGGTCTGTTGGCTCACATCGCCGTTGCCAAGTACCAGGATGCATTACCGCTCGCCCGACAAACAAAGATCTTCCGCCGCATTGGCGTGGATCTACCACGTAACACCCTGGCAAACTGGATTATCCGTAGTAGCGAGTTGGTACAACCACTACTGAACCTGTTTGAGGATAAATTACAGGAAGGCCTCATCATCCAGTGCGATGAAACTCCTCTCCAAGTACTGAAAGAATTGGACAAAGCACCGCAAAGCCAATCCTACATGTGGGTGCGCCTGGGCGGCGCACCCGGCCAAAAAGTTGTTCTCTACGACTACCATCCAAGTCGCAGCGGAGCCGTGGCCAACACACTGCTGTCTGGCTTCAATGGCTACCTGCAAACCGACGATTACGTTGGCTATCATGCCGTGGGCACAGAACAGGGTATTATCCACCTCGGCTGCTGGGCACATGCACGGCGCAAATTTGTCGAAGCACAAAAGGTTGCCGGTGGCAAAACCAGCAAGCCAAAAGGTAAAAAGCAGCTGAGCAAAGCCGACATCGCCCTCAACTACATTGGCCACCTATACGGCATAGAACGCAAAGGGCAGCGCCTCACCGCGGATGAAAGATACCGGCTTCGTCAGAAAGAAAGCCTGCCGGTGCTGGCCAAAATACATAACTGGCTTGAAAAAACACTACCAAAATCACTGCCAAAAACCACCCTTGGAAAAGCACTCGGATATCTGCACAAGAACTGGAAAAAGCTCCTGGTTTACACCGAAGATGGAAGGCTCAATATCGACAACAATGCTGCAGAAAATGCCATCCGTCCGTTTGTGATCGGTCGCAAGAACTGGCTGTTCAGTGATACCCCCAGAGGAGCCAAGGCCAGCGCTGCACTATATGGGCTAATCGAAACAGCTAAAGCCAATGGGCTTGAGCCCTACGATTACCTGCGCCGAGTTTACACCGA
>NZ_JAVAMR010000123.1:0-1237 GCF_030731025.1 Microbulbifer sp. 2205BS26-8
AGAGGTATCAACCGTTGACCAAAGCGCTGCATGATCAAGCCTGTTGAACACCAGAATTGACCATAACTCCTAAAATCAGATACTGCCAGTCAACGCAGAATCTGTGTTCACACCCAACGTGGATCTAATTTTTCCGGTGAAATGAAAAAAATTACGCCAAATTGTCGCAGCTATCCCCCCTGCAGGTGGTTTACCGCGTCTTAAGTTACTGAAAACTCACAGACCAATAGGACCACTGCTTGTTTAATATCCTTCGTTAAAGGGCAATGCCTTAAAGCGCCTGTGGTTTTCTGCAGCGGCATAAGGATACGGCTGCGTGTTTTGCACAAATAACAATGGATTGTCACAATAGTTATATAAGTAGATTTTTTGTACTGAGGTTATATAAAAATTTTGCAATTCTTTGTGCTGCAATCACGCTGTCATGCCCCGGACACCTGGGGCAATTAGGCTGCAGGATACCCGGCCAATGCCGGGCAGTACTCGCAGGCAATAATCCTTTGTGCCGCGTAGTGCACTTACTAACTTGGAGAGAATGATTACCATGAAAAAGTTTATTACTGCTGTATCTCTTACCATCGCTGCCACCGGTTTTGCTGGACTGGCCAATGCAGAGACCTGGGCGCCCCTCAATACTAATGGCATAGTTGTAGCGAATGCCCCATCCACTCCCATCTCAGTGTCAAAAGGAATTACACTCGCGTGTGATATGAGTGGCATGGCTAATATTGATGCTGCCGGAAGCGCCGAGATTTCAGCTTTATCTTTATCCGGTTCTGCGGGGCTTTGCGGAAGCATTGGCTTTTTTAACTTTCCCTATGCGATGGAGGGTGGGGCCAACGACGTCGTTACAATAAAGAATGTGGATGTGCAGGGAATTACCGGCAACTGCCTCGGTGATCTGGTTGGCACTTTGGATCAAGCCACTGGAGAGATCACATTTACAATGGCGCAGATTCCAGCCAACCCCAGTGGTGGTGCTCCCTGTGAGGTTAACGGTACGGTCGCCACCACACCGGCAGTATCCTATACCCCTTAGAGGCATTCCTTACGACTCATTTTAATGGTCGTTTGTGCTATCTGCGCCGGGTAGCCAATCGATAGCCCGGCTAAAGAGCGCCATCAGCATTTTCTGTTGATGGCGTTTTTTACTATGCACCCTCGTTAGTAATTAATCGCTGGGGTATGGTAGATATTCTTAAATAGTCTTATTTTTCGCTCTCTGGCAATTCTATTA
>NZ_JAVAMR010000124.1:0-1216 GCF_030731025.1 Microbulbifer sp. 2205BS26-8
TTCGCCGTACAGGGGCCAGAAGTAGCCCTGTTTCATTTTGCCGTTACCGCTCTTGCCTACTTTGATTGGCGTTTTGTCCATGGCCAGTACCCAGCTTTGCAGAATACTGAGCAACTGTGCCGCAGCAATGGGCGCAGTAACTCAATCGCGCGCTTGCACAGGTTGGTGAGGGTGGCGCGGCTGAGAGTGATCCCCGCCTGTCCCAAGCGCTGGTGCTGGCGGTACAACGGCAGATGGTACTGGAACTTGTCCACCAACATGCCCACCAGGAAGCTGACGTCGGCGATGCTTTTGTCGAGCACGTTGGTCGGTGCCGAGCTGGGCAGCGGCTTATTCTCGCCCTTGCGCTTCAAGACCGGGCGGCGATATTCCAGCACCACGTAACTGGCCGGTTGCTGGGCCAGACGGTGGGTGGTCTTGGTACCGATCACCTCATATTGGTCCTCGTCGGGTCCTGTGAACTCCGGCGGGGTCTGCTCAATCACCTGCACCGGCACGTCCGGGCCGAAGCGCAGACCGCTGTCATTGACGCAGTCCTCGTCGCGCTGCTTGGGTGCCTTGCCGCGCTCGTAGGTAACGGTGATCTTCTCGCCTTCCGCCGGGGCCGGTTCAGTGGCGGCACCGAGCAGGGAGGGCTGATGGGGATTGGCTTCCGCCAGACGCTTTTCCGACTTCTGGCCGAAGATCTGTTTCTCCAGCCAGGCAAGGCGGTTTTTAAGCGCCGTATTCTCTTCGCGCAGACGTGCATTTTCCTGCAGCTCGGCAGACAGGATTGCGTGGTCCTGGCGGGCCTCTTCGGAGAAAATTTCGGGAGTGTCTTCAGCGCGTTTCATGGGGCTGGATTATATCAAGATGGCACTATGGATTGTGCTGATAGCGTTTTAATTTTCGAGATTTCTGCACCTCGATACCGTCGAGGATCAGCTGCAGATCGGACCAGCTCAACCAGCGACATCCCGATGCTGAAGAGCGCACCGGGAACTGGCCCTGCTCCAGCCGCTTGCTCCACAGGCAGTAGCCGGAGGGCTCGAAGTACAGCACCTTCATCATGGTCTTGCGGCGATTGATGAAGACGAAGTACTGTAAGCGATCAAGTAACCCCATCTGAAAGACCGACCAGTTTTTCTCTACTCTCCTGATTTTTAACGATCAGGAGATTGAAATGGCCACTCATAGTAAATCTGATTTCTGGCAGCAGCACATCGGTGCCTGGAAG
>NZ_JAVAMR010000125.1:0-1213 GCF_030731025.1 Microbulbifer sp. 2205BS26-8
TCTACGAACTAGGTGCAGCAAAACGCGGTGAAATTATCCCTTTCCCGCAGCCGGACAAGGAGCCGCAGAGGGAAGCGGCTAAACAAAAAGTGAACTGGGAGTGTGAGGATATTTATGTCTAATCAACTTGTAAAACAGGAATCAACACCAGTAGCTCAACCTATCGTGGGCTCCGAAACTGCTCAAGTAATGGCTGTTATTGAGCGTGTAGCGAGCAACCCAGATGCCGACATCGACAAGCTGGAGCGCCTACTAGATATGCAGGAGTGGGTCATGAACCGCAATGCAGAACAGGCTTTTAATGCTGCACTGGCCCAAATGCAAAGCGAGCTGCCCACAGTTGCAGAAACTGCCAAAGGGCACAACTCAAACTATGCGCCACTCGAAAAGATCAATGAGACTGTGCGCCCTACCTTGCAAAAGCACGGTTTTGCCGTGACATTCCGTACTGATCAGGGCAACAACGGGGTAAAAATTACTGCTGTCCTATCACATAGAGATGGCCATCATCAAGAAACTTCTCTAATTCTGCCCCTGGATACCAGCGGTAGTAAGAACGCCGTACAGGCCATAGGCTCAACCGTTAGCTATGGCAGACGGTATGCCCTTTGCGCTCTCCTGAATATCAGTACCGGAGATGATACAGACGGAGAGCCGCCAAAAGCTGGAAATTCTATTTCTCCTGATCAGATTCAAAAAATCCGCAATGCGATCAAGATGGCTGGGGACGATGAACAAATGTTCTGCAAGTCAGCAGGAATCTCCAGCATCCATCAACTGGAAGCGGCAAGGTTTCCTCGTGCTATGAATTATCTCAAAAACAAGGCACAGGGAGCGGTTCAATGATCATCTGCAAAGTTGAGCAGGGATCCGAAGAGTGGCGCCGCGAGCGCGCAGGAGCCGTCACCGCCAGTAATTTCTGTGAAATCCGGAAACGTCTCAAGAGTGGAAAAAACAAAGGCGATTTTACCTCCGCAGCCCATGACTACGCCTTCCGTTTAGCTGTTGAGCGCATTAGCGGAGAACCCCTGGACGGTGGTTTTCAAACCTGGGCAATGAAACGAGGCAATGAGCTTGAGCCCGAGGCCCGTGCAGCTCATGAGGATCACATCGATACATTCATCCAACAAACCGGGCTGGTTCTAACTGACGATAGAAAATTCGGGGCCTCTGCCGATGGGCTAATCGGTGAGGATGGCGGTAGCGAGTACAA
>NZ_JAVAMR010000126.1:0-1187 GCF_030731025.1 Microbulbifer sp. 2205BS26-8
AATTTATGCGCGGCGAAACGTACAAGCAAGATGAACTTTTCAGCTATGTCAGCCTGGAATCGCGAATACCAGTCGCTCACCCTATCAGAAAAGTCCGAAAGATAGTCGATATCGCGCTGGTGGAACTGGATGCGACCTTCGACGAAATGTACTCCATGACCGGCAGGCCGTCTATTCCTCCGGAACAATTGATTCGCGCACTTTTGTTGCAAATTTTGTTCACGATTCGATCAGAGCGCCAACTGATGGAGCGCCTGGATTACGACCTGATGTTCAGGTGGTTTGTGGGCCTCGGCATGGATGACAAAGTTTGGCACCCGACAGTATTTACCAAGAACCGTGACCGTGTAATGACCGGCAATGTCGATGAACTTTTTTTCGATGCCATCAAGAAACAGGCCTATGCCAAGAAACTGATGTCTCGCGACCACTTCAGTGTTGATGGAACCCTGCTCGAAGCTTGCGCCTCGATGAAATCTTTCAAGCCGAAAGACGGATCTGATGAGGATGACGGCCAGAATTATCATGGTCAGAAACGTAGTAATGACACGCATGAATCCAGCACGGATAAGGACGCTCGCCTGTTCCGTAAAGGTAAAGGCAAGGAATCCAGACTTTGTCATATGGGACACCTACTTACCGAGAATCGCAATGGTCTGATCGTAGACACTGAAGTTACCCCCGCCGGCACCAGCCAAGAATGGGATGCAGGAACGAGTATGCTTGCCAGGCAAAGTACACGGCCCGGCATGACGGTTGGCGCGGACAAGGGGTACGATACCGGAGATTTTGTAGAGGGTTGCAGAGGGCTCAAGGTGACTCCCCACGTTGCGGCGAAAAAGGGTGGCAGTACTATAGACGGAAGAACCACCTCTACAGAGGGCTACAGGATTAGCCAAGTCAAACGCAAGCGGATTGAAGAATGCTTTGGCTGGATGAAAGATATTGGATTGATGCGAAAAGTAAGGCACGTTGGTCAAGAAAAGATCAGTTGGATCTTTCGATTCACGGCTGCCGCGTACAATATCACGCGAATGAAGACCATAATGGCCTAAAGGTAGAAGCCAAGGGTCAAATAATTGCGAATATGCGCGAAAAAGTGAACATGTTTTGGTCTAATTCGGTTGAAAATTCAGAGGTATGAAAATCTCAAATCAAAAGATTCTCTGCCTGCAAAATTTTCCAGG
>NZ_JAVAMR010000127.1:0-1178 GCF_030731025.1 Microbulbifer sp. 2205BS26-8
TTAGGCTGGCTTCTTTGGTTGATTAATATTATTGCAAATCATCACATAAGGAGTTATTACGATTTATTTATGCTTTATTTTGTCAGAGTGAGTCGCAATATTCTGCTCTTTTTATAAATTGGATACAGAGCGGTAGAGGAAGGTATGCCAGGGAATGCGCTGTCCCTCCTTGATGTATTTCTGGTCGATGCGATCCGGCTGCTTCTTCAGGCTCTTTTCATCCCCTATCTGCCAGCGATCCTGGTGGTGGTGAGCAAACATGAGTAGCAATAGCGAGGTCATGATCGCCAGCCAAGCCTGTGCGCTGATCCCGGTTACGCTCTTGCTCCAGGCCTTCTTGCTCGCAAAACTGTTCTTCCAGGTATCGAAGCACTTTTCCTCGTCCCAGCGGCGCAGATACAGGAATGCGACGACGCCGGGTTCCAGTTCCATCTCGTTGGTGAGAAACTCGAAACAGTTTCCATCCGGCGCCTGATAGTGAATAAGACGCCACCGGGCACTGCTGGCCTTGAGCACCACTTCTTCGTCCGCCAAAATTCCTTCGTTGATCTTGTGCTCGGAAAGATCCCTCGGCTTGCGATCTTCGACCAACAGGTTGTCTTTCATGCGTGTGATCACAGTTTGGCGATAACCCTTGTACTGGGCATCCCAGAAGGGCATGTCTACATAGGCACGGTCCACGACCCATAGTGCCCGGCGTTCTTTGAGCAGGCTGCCTGGCTCTTGCCCGTAGTCCTTGAAAACCCGCATTTCGTGGAAGTTGCGCGTTTCAATCTGAACGGACGCTGGTGCCCCGATTCTGACATCGTAGAACGCCAACATCATGTGTTCTTGGAATTGTCCTCACCACCATGCTTGAGGGCGCAGCGATGATAATGGGTACTCTCGTTCTGGTAGCTGCCGTCTACCGCGTAGATCGAGCGCTCGCCCAATCCAGGGATCTCCGCCAGTCGGTCGGGAAGAACGGCGCGGGCCTGCCTGAACAGCTGCGTCACCATTTGTATCAGGATCTCCAGCCGGTACTCGGAGCTCAAGGCATCGGAGTAGGTTGAACGCGCCACGGGCATTTGTGCGGCCTCTGTCAAATGGAACAACAGCTGTATCTGTTCGCGCAAAGTCTGGATGCCCTGCAGGTGGCGCAGGCAGCCAAATGCGCAGAAGTCTTCCATCGGAAGTGG
>NZ_JAVAMR010000128.1:0-1176 GCF_030731025.1 Microbulbifer sp. 2205BS26-8
GCACTCCGTTGTGCGTAATAATCCGGTACCGGGAATCCACACCGGCGGCGTAGCTGATATTGCCCACACTGATCTTGTACACGGTGCTCAGGCCGGCACATTCCACCCGCTCGACGGTTTCCCAGATAAGCGCCTCCTCTTCGTGCAACACGCCCAGTGTTACTCCCTGGCAATGCTGGGCTTCGTACACGGTACCTCGAGCATCAGTGACGGGGGTTTCACGGCTGCAAACCACCTGGGCACCGCTTGCCATGGTGAGTAATACACAGGGCACTTCGTCCTGGGGTTTTACTTCGTGAATGGGTGCCAAGTGGGTATCCCTGTCACCTACATCCCAACAGTCGATCAGATCCCCCGCTTTGCAGTGATCCGCCTGTAGCTTTTCCGTCAGCCAGGTGCCGGCCGCCACGCACCAGGGATCACTCGGTATCGTGCCACCACCGCCATTGGCAGGGGTTCTGATGGTGCCGACCGAGCGGCGCCAGGTGTGGCCGGCAAGCACCGGAAAGCTGGTGGTGACTCTGTAGGTGACGGCACCCCCTTTGGGGCCGGGGTCATCGCAGTAGACATAGTATTTTCGGCTGAACGACAAGCCGCTGATACTGCCGCTGTTGTAACTGATGGTGCCAAAACCGAACTGCACGTTATGGGCGGCAATGTTGATCCTGGCAGTGCTACCAGCATCCACAGCGGACAGTGCGGAACTGGTGGGCAGGCTGGCGATACCGGACTGGATCAACGGCAGATTGCGCTGATCCTGCACTTCCACCACGTCGATCTTGACGTAGTCGATTAACATGTCTCCCGTTTTGTTGGAATAGTTGGCATAAAAAATCGGGGTAAAAAAACGCACATTGGCCTGCATCTTGGCCGGGTTGCCGATATGGTTACTGCCGCGAGCGGTACTGTACACGGCATTACCGCTGGCATTGCCCTTGACATAGGCCACCAGCCTTTGCCAACTTTGCCCCACCAGATTCAGGTTGGCAGCGAGCACATAGTGCTGGCTGCTGATGCTGTTCGCTCCGCTGGCATTGCAATAATTACCATTGGCATCAAAGCCAGCCAGGCCCGCGTAGAGGGTCCGGGTGGTGTCCTCATGGTTGTAGAAATAAACACGGGCTTCAATCCGATACAGCTTATCGGGATCAAAGGGCACCTTATCCCGGTGACGCA
>NZ_JAVAMR010000013.1:0-96851 GCF_030731025.1 Microbulbifer sp. 2205BS26-8
AACTGTTATGTACCCGTTCCTTCATCGGTTGTGCCGCACATTGATACTGTCATTCGGACTGTCCTTGACCTCCGCGGCCGCAGCGGAAGTCCCTGCTTTCGACTCAAACACAAGCGGTCTCTTATTTACCCTGCACGGTTCCAACACTATTGGGGCTCAACTGGCACCCAATCTGATTCGCAACTACCTAGCCACAAAGGGTGCACGAAACATCCGATCCACACCCCTGGGCACAATCAACGAGCAACGCATTCAGGCGGATGTTGGAAACCAAGCAGTTTTTATTGATATTGCCGCACACGGCTCCAGCACCGGTTTCAAAGGGCTGGAACAATCTCGGGCGGACATCGCCATGGCCTCCCGGCCCATCAAGGCCGCGGAATGGGTCTTATTAAACCGGTTGGGAGATATGCGCAGCAATCGCGCAGAACATGTGATTGCCATTGATGGAATTGCGATTATTGTGCATTCGGACAATCCAGTGAAGCACTTGACCTTGCAGCAAATTGCAGCTGTTTTCTCTGGTGATATTCGCAATTGGTCACAAGTTGGTGGGCACCGCGGCCACATCCGAGTTTACGCCCGCAACAACCAGTCCGGCACCTGGGACACGTTTAAATCCCTGGTCCTTGGCAAGGATTACAGCCTTATTGAAAATGCCGAACGATTCGAATCAAACGATCAGCTCTCCGACAGGGTTGCCGCGGATTTAAACGGTATCGGGTTTGTCGGGCTGGCATCGATTCGCCACGCCAGAGCCATCGCTGTTTCCCATCAGGACACCCAGCCTCAAGCCCCGGTGCATCTCACCATCGCAACCGAAGACTACCCTCTCTCTCGCCGCCTGTTCCTGTACACGCCGGTGCATTCCCTCAAGCCGGCAGCAGAGGAGTTTCTGTACTTTGTGCAGAGCGAGGCGGGCCAGGAGCAGGTAAAGACGACCGGGTTTATCTCCCAAACCCCGATCAGTATCAAGCCCGCAAGCACGCGGGAAGGCCCTGAAGATTACCTTGCATTAACCCAACATGCGGAACGCCTGAGTATCAATTTCCGTTTCGCAGAGGGCAACGCCACTCTGGACAATAAAGCCCAACAGGATATCCAGAGGCTGGCGAAGTATATGAAAAAGCCGAAGAACCGTGATCGTCAATTATTGTTGATCGGTTTTGGGGACGAAAAAGCCAGTGCAGAACGCTCTATTGTATTGTCCAAACTGCGTGCGCTAACAGTTCGCTCCGCCCTTCACCATCACCAGGTCAACACAGCACCGGTACAGGGGTTTGGAGCCTACCTTCCTGTCGCCTCAAATAATTCCAAGGCAAAAATCAAAAACCGCAGGGTGGAAGTCTGGCTGCTTTAACCATTTATGGGAAGATTCTCCCCGATAAAAAGAAAAAAGCCCTCAACAACACAACCTGGCTTGCACAGCTCGATCACCCAGGGCAGTAAAGACCAACACTCCAGACCCATTGCCAAAAAAGCCGCGTAACAACGCGGCCGTCAATTGGTGGCATAGGGCCACCAGGCCTCACAGAGTGGAGCGCCAGACAAACGCTCCGGGGAAAACCGCCAAACCAGTGAAGAAGCGCGCGATTGCCTTGTTGTCTTAAAAAAGCCTGCCAGGCAACCGCAGGTTGATCAGGCGATGGCTTCTTGTCGCTGGGCCACTTTCTGAAGGGCCAGTTTCGGATCGACATACTCGTAGCCCAGTACATCGGCAACCGCTTTGTAAGTCACCATACCGGCGTGCACATTCAAACCTTCCAGCAGGTTGGCATCATCCAGCAGCGCCTGTTTCGCACCCTTGTTGGCCAGCGCTACCGCAAAAGGCAGCGTGGCATTATTCAGCGCCATAGTAGAGGTGCGCGCAACGCCGCCGGGCATATTGGCCACACAGTAGTGCACTACACCGTCTACAATATAAGTCGGCTCCTGGTGGGTGGTCGCCTTGGAGGTCTCGAAGCAGCCGCCCTGGTCAATGGCCACATCCACGACGACAGCACCTTTCTTCATGCGGCTGATCATATCGCGTGTCAGCAGCTTGGGTGCTGCAGCGCCCGGGATGAGGACCGCACCCACTACCAGGTCTGCTTTCAGGGCATGCTGCTCAATAGCGTCGCTGGTGGAGAATTCGGTGCGCACGGCCCCCCCAAAGATATCATCCAACTGGCGCAGACGGGGCAGGGAGCGATCCAGAATAGTGACATCTGCGCCCATGCCCAGCGCCATCTTGGCCGCGTTGGTCCCCACAACACCTCCACCGATAATCAGGACTCTGGCAGGAGCCACACCGGGTACGCCGCCCAACAGCACTCCGAGGCCACCCTGGGCTTTCTCCAGGTGGTGCGCGCCACACTGCACGGACATGCGCCCGGCAACTTCGGACATGGGTGCCAGCAAAGGCAGGCCGCCAAAGCGGTCGGTGACGGTTTCGTAGGCAATACAGGTAGCACCGGATTTCACCAGCAGTTCAGTTTGCTTGGGGTCGGGTGCCAAGTGCAGGTAGGTATAGAGTACCTGGCCCGGATGCAGCATCTTGCACTCATTAGGCTGGGGCTCTTTGACCTTGACGATCATATCGGCAGTGGCAAAGATTTCCTCCGCGGTATCGAGGATTTCGGCGCCGGCTTTCTGGAACATGGCATCGGTGAAACCAATCGCAGCGCCGCCCCCTCTCTGTACAATCACCCGGTGGCCGTGACCAACCAGTTCGCGCACACTCGCCGGCGCCAGGCCAATGCGGTATTCATGGTTCTTGATCTCTTTCGGGACGCCAATCAGCATTTTTCTGCTCCTCGGTCTCTGTCTCTGGCACACCCTCTGCAAGATTGCAAAATCGGCACCATAACCCTATGTTTTACCCAGTATAGAGCTACCCAAGGAGTGGATTTCTGTCGTTTTTTCTATAAAACTAATGGAATCCACCAATACTATTGGGACAGAGCTCAGTTTTTAAGCTGTTCACCCAGGAGGGAGGCAGAGGCATGCGCAAACGCGCTGGGGAACTCAGTACCGTGGACCGCAATATCCTGCGGGTTCTGCAGAAAAACGGCCGCACCAGCTACGCGGAGCTGGCCCGCCAGGTAGGCTTAACGGCCACACCCTGTGTAGAACGGGTCAGGCGTCTGGAAAATGATGGCGTCATCCAGGGATACACTGCCCTGATCAACCCGGAGTTTCTGGATGCGGCACTGGTGGTTTTCGTGCAAATCCGCCTCAACCGCTCTGCCCAGGATGCCTTCGAGGAATTTCGCAACGCCGTAGCTGCACTGCCGGAGGTACAGGAGTGCTACCTGGTTTCGGGTAATTTCGACTACCTGATTAAGGCCCGTGTTGCGGATATGAGTGCCTATCGCAAATTTTATGGCGAGACCCTGCTGACCTTGCCAGAGGTACAGGAATGCACCAGCTATGTCGTTATGGAAGAGGTCAAGGAGACTCTGGAAGTGCCGGTACACTACAATCGCTGATGCACAGGTTTTTACAGCCTGTGCGCTTGCCGAGATAGCGACGGGTTTGTGCCAGAGTTGGGCTCTACTGGCTGCAGGGCGGGCATCAGTCAGTAACGAATGCCAAGAGCCCGATAAATAAAGGCAACGACCCAAGCCGGCCCAATGAGTAAAAACTCCAGGTCCTTAAAAAAAGCGGGCTTCTTCCCTTCGTAGGCATGGCCAATAAACTGAAAGATCCACATCACCACAAACAGGCCCAAGGCCGTCTGCCAAACAGAAACACCCACACGCTCCAGCAGAGACCAGGCCCACAGGCAGACAACCGTGAGCGCCGTCATGCCCAGGGCAATGGGGAAAGACAGGGCGACATAAAACAGCAATACCGGCACCGCGGCTATGACGGCCCAGTTCAACCAGGGAAACGCGCTCATGAATTGCGGCTGCGGAATGGCCCACAGGAGGCCCGTAATGGCCGCGTAAATCACCGGTACCGCAATCCAGTGGATGGCCTTGTTGACAGGGTTCTGGTGACTCTCGCTGTATTCGGCAAACCACTGCTGCACAGTGCGCATTCCTACCTCTTGTTCTTATCTATGATCGCCGGACTATTGATCACTCTCGCAGCCAGGGCCATTTCCCGTGGCCCAAAATACCGGACACGCGCTGAAGCATTCTGTTCATCGCCGTACGTGCGTATCCAACTGGGCGTGATAGAGTTCGGCTATTTTCCGATCAAAACAACAAAAAACAATGCTGCGGGGCTCACCCTCCCCCTCGAGATGACTCTGTACCTGACGAACAGCAATCTCCACTGCGAGCCTGGGAGGATAATCATAAATACCACAACTGATTGCCGGAAAGGCAATGGAGCGCATGTTTTCCCGCCTCGCCAGGGTCAGGCAATGGCTGTAACAGCTGGCAAGCAGCTCCGACTCACCGAGGCGCCCACCGCGCCAGACCGGCCCGACGGTATGGTAAATACGTTTTACGGGAATGGAAAAAGCACCGGTGGCACGGACTTCGCCGACAGGACAGCCTCCGAGATCACGGCAGGCTCTGAGCAGCTTGGGACCCGCTGCGCGATGAATGGCCCCATCCACACCGCCCCCACCGAGCAGGCGGGTATTGGCGGCATTGACGATAACGTCGACATTGAGTCGAGTGATATCGCCGAGGTGAACTTCGATCACTCAGTATCTCCAACCGCTATTTGCATAATCGCTGCGGATGGAAATCCTTTTCTCTTCACAACTGCCGCGCCCTTGGTCCAGGCACGCCCTTCGCGCAACCGCCTGGCTTGCGCCCCATTCAGAGCGGGGTTGGCAAGCAATCACCCACCGCCTCACCCAAGCAGTCTCTTGTACTGGGAGGACACGGCTTGCGGGCATTTTGTCAGCGCGCTAACTATCAAGATAGCAGCTGCTGAGAAAATAAAACCCGGCAGCAGTTCATAGACTTCAAATAGTCCGCCGGACAACTGTTCCCAGACAACGACTGTCACGCCACCCACAATCACTCCGGCAATCGCGCCACTGCCGGTCATACGGCGCCAGTAGAGACTGATCAACAACGTCGGCCCAAAAGCGGCGCCCAGCCCGGCCCAAGCATAGCCCACAACATCCAGCACTTTGGAATCCTGGTCCAAAGCGATCCACACTGCCACCAGCGACAGCGCTACAACCGCCCAGCGCCCGACTTTCACCATTGCCTCCGGGCTAGTCTTGCGGCCAACCCAGACGTGGTAGATATCCTCGGCCAGGGCCGCGGAGGAAACCAGTAACTGGGAGTCGGCAGTGCTCATAATGGCGGAGAGAATCGCCGCCAACAGCACGCCGGCAACGATCGGATGGAACAACACCTGTACCAGTTCCATAAACACCTTTTCACCGTCGGGCAGGCCCTGCTGGATTTGCAGGTGGGCAAAGAGGCCCACAGCCATGGCGCCCAGAAACCCGATCAGGGACCAGAGAGCTGCCACAGTGGCCGCTGCGGGCACATCCCGCGGACTGCGCACAGCCATAAAGCGCGCCAGAATATGGGGCTGACCGAAATAGCCAAGCCCCCAGGCCAGGGAACTTAAAATCGCCACCAGGCCCAGAGCCTGGCCCGTGTTATCCGTCATCCAGTGTGTCAACTCCGGCACACTTGCCTGCAGCTGGCTCCAGCTGTCTGCGAGGCCCCCATGGTCAGAGATAACCACCAGTGGCACAGTGATCAGCGCGACACTCATCAAAAGCCCCTGGAAGACATCGGTCCAGGACACCGCTAGAAAGCCGCCGAACAGCGTGTAGGAAATCACCGCCACGGCACCAGTGATAACAGCCCACCGGTAATCCCACCCAAAGACAGTCTCGAATAACTTGCCACCGGCAATCAGGCCCGAGGCCACGTAGAAAAGGAAAAACAGCAGAATGAAAACGGCACATACCGTACGCAGATAGGGGTGTCCCATCCTGAAACGGCGATGGAGATAGGCCGGCACTGTGAGTGAATCGTCCAGCGCATAGGTATACACACGCAACCGGCGGCCCATACTGACCCAACTGAGCACAATGCCGGAGAAGAGACCAATGGCGATCCAGCCGGCGGAGAGGCCGGCAGCATAGGCGGCGCCGGGCAACCCCAGCAGGAGCCAGCCGCTCATATCCGAAGCGCCGGCAGACAGGGCCGCCACCACCGGGGGCAGAGAGCGGCCACCAAGGAAATAATCGCTGGCATTTTTGGTACGCAGATAAGCGTAGACTCCGATCACCAGGATCAGGGCCAGGTAGGCAACAAAGGTTAGGGCAATGAGCCACTGTGCGGGCATAGGGAGTTCCTTTTGCTCAATGTGGAATGGTGGCCAAAAGGAAAACCCTCTGACGCCCCGCTGGCTGTTCGATACATTGCACTACGGAGTTGGCACCACTTCAGGAATCGTTATGTTTATTTCGCGTAAATCTACCCATTAGGTGGCGCCAACTCAATCCGTAAACTAAATATTGAGGACACCTACAGAAAAAAGACAACACTTATGGGCATCTGTCTGGACGAGTTGCGCCTCCAGGTCATCCGTCCGACCCTGCAACACCTGAAAGCCTGGAACCTGGGCATGGAAAATCTCCTGTTGGGAACAGCTGCACAGGAGTCACAACTGGGTTTTCATCTCAAGCAGGGACGGCGCCATGGATTGGGCATCTATCAAATCCAACCGCATACGCACCGGGAGATCTGGGATCACTACCTGATTGATTATCCCCCTCTGGCCTCCAAGGTGCGCGGTCTCGCCAGCCAGCGGGACTTCCTCGACCACCCCCACAGCGAGCTGACCACCAACCTCCGCTACGCCACGGCGATCGCCTGGCTGATCTACCGCTCCGCCGATGTGCATAGAATCGAAGAGGCGGACGCCGCCAATGTCACCCTGATGGCGCAGCTCTGGCACCAGCACTTCCACCACGGTCCCAGTGCCACAACCCGGGATTTCGAATGCAGCTACGCCCAACTGGTGAGCGGTGCCGACCCTACAGATTCAGCGCCTCGATATGCTGGGGCACAGCTTCCCGCGCATCCTCCGGCACCCAGGAATTCACCCGGCAGCGGTGGTCTGAATGGTCGGGGTGCCCGGCAGCCGACGGCGTAGAGCGGTCCAGCGCCAGGCTTTTAAAATCGTAGAGATCCCTGTCTGCCAGTTGTGACGGGGAAACCCTTGTCAACGCCGCAAAGATATTTTCGCAGCGCCCGGGGAATTTCCCATCCCACTCCCGCACCATTTGCTTGATTGCCTGTCGCTGCAGGTTCTCCTGGCTGCCGCACAGGTTGCAGGGGATTATCGGGAACGCCCGGTGTCGGGCAAAACGGGCAATATCCGCTTCCCGACAGTAGGCCAAAGGGCGGATCACAATATTGCGCCCGTCGTCGGCACGCAGTTTGGGGGGCATTGCCTTGAGCCTCCCGCCGTAAAACAGATTCAGGAACAACGTCTCGACGATATCGTCCTTGTGATGGCCCAGCGCCACTTTGGTGGCGCCTATTTCCTCGGCAAATCCATAGAGAGTCCCCCGGCGCAATCGGGAGCAGAGGCTGCAGGTAGTCTTGCCCTCGGGCACCACTTCCCGCACCACCGAATAGGTGTCTTTCTCCACGATATGATGCGGCACACCCAGGGCGCGCAGGTAATCCGGCAGCACATGCTGGGGAAACCCCGGCTGTTTCTGGTCCATATTCACCGCCACCAGCTCAAACTCGACCGGCGCGGTTTTCTGCAGGCCCAGCAGGATATCCAGCATGGCATAGGAATCCTTACCGCCGGACAGGCAAACCATGATTTTGTCACCCGCTTCAATCATATTGAAGTCGGCGATGGCGCGGCCTACCTGGCGGCGCAGGCGTTTCTGCAGCTTGTTGAATTCGAGCCGCTCGCGGCGGTTTTCCAATGCGGACATGGTGTCTCTCTGACTGATTCGCTAGCGGTGACCGGGCTGAGGGCCCCGGCGGCGCTTTCAGTATCCGGGGGCGCGATTGTACGCATTTCACTCACGGAGTACACGAACCGTCTTTGCCGCCCTCCGCCAGCAGGGATTCAACACAGGGCCAAACGTGTTCCAACAGCGCCGGCTGGGCCTTGGCGGTAGGGTGGATGCCATCGGACTGCATGGCGCCCTCCTTCAGGGCCACTGTCTCCAGAAAGAAAGGGACCAGCGCCACCTGCTCGGCTTTTGCCACCCGGGGGTAGACCGCGGCAAATGCATCGGTGTAGGCGCGGCCATAGTTGGGTGGGATCCGCATCCCCAGCAACAGAACCTCGGTGCCGGCATCCTTTGCCAGTTTCACCATGGCCTGCAGATTGCGCTGCAGGGTCTGCGGCGGGTAGCCCCGCAGGCCGTCGTTGCCACCCAGTTCCACAATCAGCCAGCGCGGACTGTGTGCCTGCATCAGACGTGGCAGGCGGGTCAAACCACCGGAGGTGGTCTCGCCGCTGATGCTGGCATTCACCACCCGAACGGTCCGGCCCCGCTCCTGCAGGCGCTCCCGCAGCAGCTGTACCCAGCCCCGCGCCTCATCGAAACCGTAGGCCGCACTGATACTGTCACCCAGTACCAGCAGGGTCTCCGAACCGTTCGCACTGGCAATCCCCGCGGGGACAGACAGCAGCAATATCAAGCTAAAGTGAGCCAGCAGCCGCCGAAAAAAAGCTGTCGTCATGTCATACTCTCCAAAAACGCGTCGATCCGCAAAGGAAACACAGTATGTCCGCCATTCTCACGGCAGAAAACCTGTATCACAGAGTCCCCACCAGCGAAGGGCCACTGACCCTATTAAACAATATCTCCCTGCAACTGGCGCGCGGAGAAAGCCTTGCGGTGACGGGCGCCTCGGGTTCCGGTAAATCCACCCTGCTCGGTCTGCTGGCGGGGCTGGACAAACCCAGTGAAGGCAGAATCTGGCTGGCGGGCGAAGAGATCACCGCGATGGACGAAGAGCGGCGCGCGGCCCTGCGCGCCCGCTGTGTGGGCTTTGTATTTCAGACTTTCCAGCTGTTGCCCGGCCTCACTGCCCTGGAAAATGTCATGCTGCCCAGTGAACTGCGCGGGGAGCGCGGCGCCGACAGGCGTGCACAGGAGTTTCTCTCACGGGTCGGTCTTGAGCACCGGCTGCGCCACTACCCCCGCCAGCTTTCGGGGGGTGAGCAGCAGCGCGTCGCCCTCGCCCGCGCTTTCGCCAGTTTCGTCGCCGACGATGCCATTCTGTTTGCCGACGAACCCACCGGCAGCCTCGACGCGGGCAATGGTGCCAAGGTCATTGACCTGTTGTTCAGGCTCAACGCCGAATCCAGCACCACGCTGGTACTGATCACCCATGAGCGGCGCCTGGCCGAGCGCTGTACCAGACACCTGTATATGGCCGCCGGGTGTGCAGAGCACGGCACATCGGTACCGGATAAAAGCAATCTGCCGGAGGAACCCGCCTGATGCTGCCGCTGCGACTGCTCTTCAGGGACTGGCGCGGTGGCGAACTGGCCCTGATCGCCAGTGCCCTGGTACTGGCGGTGACCTGTGTCACCGCCATCGCCCACTTCACCGACCGCCTGACCCGCGCCATGGAACAGCAATCCCTCAGCTTCCTGGCCGCCGAGCGGGTCCTGCGCAGCAGCCAAGCGGTCGACCCGGCCTGGCTGGATGCAGCGAAAGCGCGGGGACTGGCGCAGGGGCAGACCATCCAGTTTGCCTCGATGATATCCGCCAACGATCAGTTCCAGTTTGTCTCGGTAAAGGCCGCGGACGGCGGCTATCCCCTGGTGGGCCACCTGGAAATGCGCAGGGGCGAGGACGCCCCGGGTGAGATCACCCAACAGGGCCCGCCTCCGGGAGAGGCCTGGGTAGAGCCCCGCCTGTTGCCCCTGCTGGGGATCACCATGGGTGACGCCATCGGCCTGGGGGACACGCAGCTCAAAGTGACGGGGCTGCTGGAGCGAGAACCCGACCGGGGCACCAGCCTGTTTGATATGGGCGCACGGGTACTGGTCCATATCGATGACCTGCCGGCCTCCGGGGTGATCCAGGCCGGCAGCCGGGTGCGCTATCGCTACCTGTTTGCCGGCGACGACCGGGCCCTGGGACAGTATTTCGACTGGCTGAAACCCCAACTCACCGAGCACCAGCGGGTGCTGGATCTGCGCGAGGGCCAGCCGCGCGTGGCCTCGGCCCTGAATCGCGCCGAGCGCTTCCTGTTTCTCGCTGCCAGCCTCGCCGTACTGCTGGCCAGTGTCGCCGTGGGTCTGGCCGCACGCCGCTACGGCCTGCGCCACGCTACCTATGTGGCGGTAATGAAGAGCCTCGGCGCCGGGCGCAACAAAATCCTCACCATCTACCTGGGGCAGCTAGCGGCCCTGACCTTGATCGCCACTGCCGCAGGCCTGGCCCTGGGCAGTGTTATCCAGGCCCAGGTGGTCAACCTGATGGCGGGCTTCTTTCCGGTGGTGCCACCGCCCAGCCACTGGAATCCGCTGCTGGTGGGGCTGGCCACCGGTTTCGCCTGCGCCCTCGGCTTTGCCCTGCCGCCCCTGTTTCGCCTGGCGCGCACCGATCCCATGCAGACACTGCACAAGGATTGGAGCAACCCCGATCAGCGCGAATGGCTGGGACTGATCCTCGGCCCTGGAGCCATGCTGCTGTTGATCTGGTGGCTGTCGGGGAGCCTGGCGATGACGCTGGCACTGCTCGCCGGCATGGGGCTGCTGGTAGGCGGCAGCGCCCTGGTCAACCAGTTGTTGGTGAGCGCCAAGCTCGCTGACCTTGGTGGTGCCTGGCGCATTGCCCTGGGCAGCCTGCAGCGCCGCGCCGCCTTCAACACCCTGCTGATCGCCGCCTTTGGCACCGGCCTGCTGGCGATGCTGGCTCTGATCTTTGCCCGCACCGCGCTGATCGACGAATGGCGCATGCAACTGCCAGAGAAGGCACCAAACCATTTCCTGCTGAATATCACCCCCACCGATGTAGGGGGGCTGCAGCAGATGCTGGAAAAGGCGGGCGTCAGCAGCAGCGAATTTTACCCGATGGTGCGCGGCCGCCTGACCGCCATCAACGACACCCCCACCAGGGACCTCAAGGACCGCCCCAACGGTGTGCGGCGGGAACTCAACCTGAGTTGGACCGAAAACCTGGCGCCGGACAACCGAATTCTCGAAGGCGAGTGGTGGGACAAGACCCGAAAGGGTGTCTCGGTAGAAGTGGAGCTGGCCGCGCAGCTCAATCTGGCCCTCGGCGACCGCCTGCGCTTTTCCATCGGCGGACTGGAAGTGGAAGCCCCGGTGGCCAGCTTCCGCTCCCTGGACTGGAATAGCATGCGCCCCAACTTCTATATGCTGTTCGCGCCGGGCACACTGGAAGGTTTCCCCGCCACCTATATCACCAGCTTTTACCTGCCCCCGCGAGACAAGCTGCTGGTCAACGACCTGGTGCGCAGCTATCCCAGTGTCAGCGTGATAGAGCTGGACAAGATTATCCTGCGGATCCGCGACACCATCGACCAGGTGTCTTTCGCCATCGAATCGGTGATGGCGCTGATGCTGGTTGCCGGGGTGCTGGTCTTGATTGCCGGAGTGCGCGCCAGTATCGCCGAGCGTTTGCAGGAAGCGGCAATTATCCGCACACTGGGCGGGCGCAGGCGCCTGCTGCTGAAGAGCCTGGTGCTGGAATTCGGCCTGCTCGGCTGTGCCGCCGGCCTGCTCGCCGCCATCGGCGCCGAGGCCACCCTGATGGTACTATCGCACAGGGTTTTCGAGCTGCCCCTGGTGCTGCACCCCACCCTGTGGTTGCTGGGCCCGCTGGCAGGCACCCTGCTGGTGGGCACCGCCGGCACCCTGGCCTGTTACAGCGCGGTGCGCCAGCCGCCACTGAAAGTGTTGCGGGAACTGGCCTGAACGCAGTCAATTGGCCCGTGCTGGCCGCACAAAAGAGAGAGCGCTGTTGATGGACCTGGAATTTGACCGCAAGCATATCTGGCACCCCTATGCCTCCCTGTTCAACCCGCCACCGGTTTACCCGGTGGTGCGGGCTGAGGGTGTTCGTATTTTCCTGGAGGATGGCCGCGGCCTGATTGACGGCATGTCCTCCTGGTGGAGTGCCCTGCACGGCTACAATGTGCCCGAGCTGAACCGCGCCCTGCGCGCACAGATGGAGCAGATGTCCCATGTGATGTTTGGCGGCCTCACCCACGAGCCCGCCATTGCACTGTGCAGGAAGCTGGTGGAAATCACCCCGCCGGGACTCAACCGGGTATTTCTCGCTGATTCCGGCTCGGTCTCTGTGGAAGTCGCGATCAAGATGGCGCTGCAGTTTTGGCACGCTCAAGGCAAGCCGGGCAAACACAAACTGCTGGCCCTGCGCAACGGCTATCACGGCGATACCTTTGGGGCCATGGCCACCTGTGACCCTGTCACCGGTATGCATCACCTGTTTGCCGGGCAGCTCGGTCAGCATCTGTTCGCCCCCGCTCCGCAAACCTCTTTCGGCCAGCCCTGCCCCGATGGGGACATTGGCGAACTGGCGCAACTGGTGGCGCAACACCGCGAGCAACTGGCCGCGGTGATCCTGGAGCCGATTGTGCAAGGTGCCGGCGGTATGCGCTTCTACTCCGCAGACTACCTGCGCCGGGTAAAAACACTGTGCGACGAATATGACCTGCTGCTGATCGCCGATGAAATCGCCACCGGTTTCGGTCGTAGCGGCCAATTGTTCGCCTGCGATCACGCCGCTGTCAGCCCGGATATTCTCACCCTGGGCAAGGCCCTTACCGGCGGCACACTGACATTGGCCGCCACCTTGTGCAGCGACCGCATCGCCCAGGGCATCTGTAGCGGCGAGGCCGGGGTCTTTATGCACGGCCCCACCTTTATGGGCAACCCCCTGGCCTGCTCCGTGGCCAATGCCAGTATCGACCTGTTGCTCAGCAGCCCCTGGCAGCACAGGGTTGAAAGCATTGAGGCCCAACTCAAAGAACAGCTGGCCCCGCTCGAACAGGCAGGGGGTGTCGCAGATGTGCGCGCGCTCGGCGCCATCGGTGTGGTGGAAATGCGCGAACCGGTGCCTATGGCCAGTCTGCAGGCGGCGTTAATCAAACGCGGCGTCTGGCTGCGCCCCTTTGGCAAGCTGGTCTACACAATGCCGCCGTATATTATCTCCGAAGCCGATCTTACCCAGCTGACTGCGGCGATGGTGGATGTACTCGGCGAAATCGAATGATAGAGCGAATACGCCCGAGATTCCCTGTGCAACCCATACTCTCCGCAAACGACCTGGAATGCCGCTACGGCAACCGGGTGGTAATCGAATCCGTCTCCCTGTCCCTGCTGCCGGGGGAGATCGCCTGCCTGTTGGGGCCGAGCGGATGCGGCAAAACCACGCTTCTGCAGGCAATTGCCGGCTTCCAGCCGCTCACCAGCGGGTCTATTACCCTGGAGGGCAAAACCATCTCCTCTGCAGGCGCCATGACGCCCCCGGAGAAACGCAATATCGGCATGGTATTCCAGGATTACGCACTGTTTCCGCACTTAAATCTTGTCGACAATGTAGCTTTCGGCATCCAGTCACTCGGCGGGCAGGAGCGCCGGGCGCGCGTGGCGGAATTGCTGCAGCTGGTGCAGCTGCAGCAATACGCCAAACAGTTTCCCCACCAGCTCTCCGGTGGGCAGCAACAGCGTGTTGCCCTGGCCCGCGCCCTGGCACCGCGGCCGCGCCTGTTGCTCATGGACGAGCCCTTCTCCAATCTGGATAGCGCACTGCGCCGCAGCCTAGCCGCAGAAGTGCGACAGATTCTGCGCGCACAGGGCACACCGGCAATGATCGTTACCCACGACCGCCGTGAGGCATTTATTGCCGGCGATACACTCGGGGTACTGAGCGGTGGGCAACTGCAGCAGTGGGACACCCCCCAGCAGCTGTACCGCCACCCGGCCAATATTGCCGTCGCGCGTATCGTCAGCGATGGCACCCTGTTCGAGGGTCGGGTTATCCACACGGGGCTTGCAGAAACCCAGCTTGGCAAGCTGGAACTACCGCACCAGGGGTTTACAGCTGGAGAGCAAATACGGGTGTTTGTGCGCAGCGAGGATATCCTGCCGGGCGATCACCCTCATGCCGTCCTCGCCCATATTATTGAAAAAACCTTCCTCGGGGACCGGGCCGTGTACAGGTTTCGCCTGCCGGGGGGAAACAGTTTCAGCACATCCCTAAAGGCTGCGCACCATTTCCCAGCAGACAGTACAGTGCCACTGCGCCTGTCCCGGCCCCTGGTTTTTACCGCCCACAGCGAGGACCGATCGCCATACCAAAAAGTGCAGGCAGATTAACCGACAAGTGGATACTCACTCACAGGGAATCACTTCCACATGCAAAATCAATCGCGCCTCCACATCCGCAGAGCGTAATGAAAAAAGACTGTCAGCGCCAACCACCGTGGCTACCGTATCGGCGCGGGCGATTAATGGTTCACGCCTGGATTAAGCTCTGACCTCAACCTCTGTCAATAATGGCCATGACAAAATAGTCACTATATGGTTGTGATTTTTTCTGGGAATAGCCAACTTTATCGCAAATCTGCCAGTTATGTCGATTTCTGTTGACATATCAATATAAGTCCACTATTTTGGACGTATGGACTTAAAAGACACTATCCCCCTATTCGCTGCTCTCTCTCAGGAAACCCGGCTGAGGGCATTCCGACTGCTTGTGCAGGCAGGTCCAAATGGCCTGCCTGCAGGAGCCCTTAGTGAGAAACTGGGTACGCCACACAACACTATGTCCTTTCATTTGAATCACCTTTCCAACGCAAAGCTCATTTCCTCACACAAGGAAGGTAGATCCGTGATCTATTCCGCTAACTACGATGCAATTCGGGATTTGATCGGGTTTATGGTCAAAGACTGCTGCAGCCTTGATATTGCCAGCATCCGTGAAGACAAACGTAAAGGATGTTCAATCATTGAAATGGCTGGTTATTGCTGTGAGCCCCAGCCGAAATAAAGGGTTTTGCTATGAAGCGTCTGCATATACACATTGGCGTGGAAAATATCGCTGACAGCATTAAATTCTATAGCGCTCTCTTCGATACTCAACCTGTAAAAATAAAACATGGCTATGCAAAGTGGATGCTTGATGACCCACGCATCAACTTTGCAATTTCAACGTATGCAAAAAACGGTGTCGATCACCTCGGATTACAGGTAGATGATAAGCGTGAACTGGGGTTAATAAGAAAGCGGCTAAAAAAAGCGGAGATGTCACCCTTCGATGAAGGCGAAACCCTCTGTTGCTACGCCCATTCAGAAAAATCCTGGGTCACTGACCCTGCCGGAATTGCCTGGGAAGCTTACCAAACTTTGAAAGACATACACTATTTCTCCGGTATTGCGTCTTCGGCAGAGAAGGCCAGTTGTCAGTCTCAGCCCAAAGGTCAGCCAGGTTGCTGCAAAGATCCCTCAAAAGCAATGGGCCGTTGCCGTTTATGAAAAGTATACTCGTGCTTTGCACAGGAAATTCATGCCGCTCAATCATGGCCGAAGCGCTCATCAATACTCTTGCCGAAGAAAAGTATATTGCCAAAAGTGCCGGCAGTGAACCTGTTGGATTCGTGCATCCAAAGTCTATAGAAGTATTAAAACAGCATGGAATTGATACAAAAGATCTTCACAGCAAATTGTGGGACGAATTCCAGGGCATGCATTTCGATGTAGTGATTTCCGTCTGCGATCAGAATGACAGTAAACTCTGCCCTTTATTTTTCGGAAAGCACAAAAAGTTGAATTGGAATACACCTGACCCTGACAAAAAAGAAGGCACAGGGGATGAAATTAAAGCAGCGTTTAAAGATACCTTCAATTTCCTCAAAAGCAAAATAGAAGAAGAGTTGTTATGAGTACCGAATCACCATCTCCAATGGGTCTATTCGAACGCTATCTTTCCTTTTGGGTTACTTTGTGTCTATTCATCGGAATCAGTCTCGGAGCAATATCACCTGAAACTTTTCAGGCAGTAGCCTCCATCAAATATGCCAATGTTAATCTTGTAGTAGCAGTACTCATCTGGGTGATGATTTACCCAATGATGATTCAAGTCGATTTTTTTTCGATTAAGGATGTTGGCAAGAGACCGAAGGGCTTGCTCTTGACATTGTCTATCAACTGGCTGGTAAAGCCCTTTACAATGGCGGCATTGGGCTGGTTTTTCTTTCGTATCGTTTTCGCAGATTTTGTAGACCCCCAAACTGCGACTGAATTTATCGCCGGTATGATTTTACTGGGTGTTGCTCCCTGTACCGCTATGGTGTTTGTTTGGAGCCATTTAACCAAGGGAGATGCCAACTACACCTTGGTGCAGGTTTCCGTCAACGATCTCATTATGATTTTTGCATTTGCACCCATTGCAGGATTTCTTCTTGGTGTTACCGATATTACAGTTCCCTGGGATACATTGCTGTTATCGGTTCTGCTGTATGTTGTTATCCCTCTCACTGCAGGTATTATAACGCGTTATTTATTGGATACGCCAACAAATCACGCACGCCTGAACCATTTCGTACACAAATTGAAACCGCTCTCTATTGTCGGTCTTCTCGCCACCGTAGTTATTCTTTTCGGGCTTCAGGCAGGTGCCATCCTGGCACAACCCATGGCGATTGCCTTTATTGCTATTCCGCTGTTGATACAAACTTACGGAATTTTTGCGGTTAGCTATGGGGCGGCTAAAGCATTGAATCTGCCTCACAACATCGCTGCGCCCGCTTGCATGATAGGCACTTCGAACTTCTTCGAACTGGCTGTAGCCGCGGCCATTTCACTGTTTGGCCTGCAGTCAGGTGCGGCACTGGCTACGGTTGTGGGCGTTTTGGTAGAGGTACCTGTTATGCTCACACTGGTGGCTTTCGCCAATCGCACCCGCCATTGGTTTGATAAGAAGTGCGTTGACTCAACTTTTTCAGACAGATCGGTGCAGAAAAAATTGATATAAGGGAAAGTGTGTCGACTAGTCTGTGCAGAAAACAGGGTATCCCTAGTTCATGAAAACACTAATTCTTGCCCTGCCTCTCCTCACCGCCTCGTCTTCATCCGTTCGGTAGGGTAGCCTCAATCTACGATGATCAGTTTTACCCAAGCATTATCCATCCATTAAACTGTCCGGCATTGACTTTGCCGCAATGGCGGAATTGATACTGCCAGCCAGCTACAATGTCCCCTGAACCCTCTTCGACGCAGTGCGAACCTGCACCTACGCCGCTTTCTGACCTGCCCTGTGTAAAATCGTGTTTTTCAGCGCCTGGTGGTTCTGGTATGCCGCCTGCCGGTTGACTTTGCATATCCAGTGACTGATGGCGGTATTCCAGGCTGGCCACAGGCCTTGTCTTGTGTGCTAAATAGCCGGGGCCTCCGATTCGATCAGTTCAGCAACGCCATCCCCCCGCCGCCAGCCGATGGCGCGGCTGAGCAAAACAACCGGGATCAAACCCACCAGCACAATCAGCAGGGCGCCCAGTGCCGAGCGCTCCAGCATCTCGTCGGCGGCAAACTGGTACACGTAGGTGGCGAGCGTATCAAAACCAAACGGGCGCAACAGCAGCGTAGCCGGCAACTCCTTCATACAATCCACAAACACCACCAGTCCACCGGTCAGCAGTCCGGCGCGCACCAGGGGAAGATGGACCGCCCACAGGGTCTGCCAGCTGTTGCGCCCCAGCGCGCGCGCGGCCCGGTCCATGGAGGGGGTCACTTTTTCCAGGCTGGTTTCAATCGCCCCGGTGGAAACCGCCAGGAAGCGCACGGTATAGGAGAAAATAATGGCGAACACACTGCCACTGAGCAAGAGCCCCACGGAAATACCGAAATGCTCCCGCAGCAGGGCATCCACGGCGTTGTCAAACCCTGCCAGGGGAATCAACACCCCAATCGCCATCACGGCCCCCGGCAGGGCATAGCCCAGCTTGGAAAAACCCACCAACAATCGCACCGGTCTGCGCGGTTGCAAGCGCTTGCCATAGGCCAGTAAAAGGCCCAGCAGCACTGACAGCAGCGCGGCAACGGCAGACAACAGCAGGCTGTTGCGGGCTATCTCAACAAACGCATCAGTCCAGTAACCGGAGAGGTTCCCCAGGGCATAGCCTGCCAGAACCACCAGCGGTATCACAAAGCCCCCCAGCAGCAGTATCCCGCAAAAAAACACCGCAGCCAGGCTGCGCCATCCAGCCAGCCGATAGCGGTCGCGGTTGGCTGTTGGCGATTGTACAAAGTGCCGCCGCCGCGCGCGCCCGATACGCTCCAGCGCAATCAGCAAAACCACAAACAGCAGGGTGCTGCAGGCAATCTGCGCCGCTCCGCCCAGGTTACCGCGGCTCAGCCAGGTATCGTAAATGCCAACGCTGAGGGTACGCACCGCAAAAAAGTCCACGGTGCCGAAATCGTTCAGGGTTTCCATCAATACCAGGGACAAACCCACCGCAATGGCCGGGCGCGCCATGGGCAGGGAAACACGCAGGAAACTTTGCCAGGGCGAACACCCCAGGGAGCGGCTGGCGGCGCGGATACTGCCGCACTGTTCCAGAAACGCAGCACGCGCCAACATATACACATAGGGATAAAACACCAGCGACAGCATGGCGACGGCACCGCCCAGACTGCGGATCTCCGGGAACCAGTAATCCCTCGCGCTCTGCCAGCCAAACCAGCCGCGCAGGGCCTTTTGTACCGGCCCGGCGTACTCCAGCAGGTCGGTATACACATAGGCGATCACATAGGCGGGCACGGCAAAAGGCAACAGCAGCGCCCACTCAAAAAAACGCCGTGCGGGAAACCGGCACATGGACACCAGCCAGGCACTGCCCACCCCCGCCACCAATGTGAGCACAGCCACCCCAAAAGCCAGCAGCAGCGTTGTGGACACATAGTGCCACAACACGGTGTCCAACAGGTGTGGCCAGATGTTTTCCTCGGGGAACAGGGCCAGCCAGAAAATGGACAGCACCGGCAGTGCTACCAGGATGGCAATACCGGCAACCAGGAAAAACCAGCGCAGGCCGGATAGATTTGCACGGGGGGTTAAGGCAGTCACAGTCATCGTAAAAAAACGCGGCCCACACCTCCCGACGGGACCGCGCTTTGCCGGTCAGTAAGAGGCGTAATCGCTAGAAGTCGAAACCCACTTCATCTACCAGCCGCGACGCGGCCGGCACATGAGCCCCGATTTCGGTCAGGCTCAGGTTGTCCTCCTTGAACTCTCCCATATACCTATTGATCAGCTCTGAGCGCGGCGTTTGCGGGCGCACCGGGAATTCAAAGTTCTTCTCGGCGTAAGCGTACTGGGCTTCGGCGCCGCTGAGAAATTTCAACAGCTTGATGGCATTGTCGCGATTGGGTGCGTGTTTAGTCAGTGCCGCACCGGAGATAAACATATGGGTACCGCGGTCGGCCTGGTTCGGGAATACCAGGTTGACGGATTTGGCCCACGCCACTTGCTCGGGCTGCTCCCGGTTGGTGATCATTTTTCCGAAGTAATAGCTGTTGCCCAGAGACAGGTCACACACACCTTCACTGATGGCCTTCACCTGGGTCCGGTCATTGCCCTGGGGCTTGCGCGCCAGGTTGGCCTTCACCCCCTTGAGCCACGCTTTGGTTTCCGCCTCACCGTGGTGGGCAATCATGGACGCGATCAAAGACAGGGTATAGGGGTGCTTGCCGCTACGGGTACAGATACGGCCTTTCCACTTGGGTTCCACCAACTCTTCGTAGCGGGTGATCTCGCCGGGTTTGACCCGGTCCTTGGAAGCGTAAATCAGGCGCGCGCGGGTGGTGAGGCCAAACCAGTTGCCCGCCGCATCACGAAACTGTGCCGGGATATTTTGCTCCAGCACGGCGCTCTTTACCGGCTGAGTCAGCTGCTTGTTGAGCAGGTCCATCAGGCTGCTGGTGTTGGAGGTCAACACCAGGTCCGCGGGGCTGTTGCGTCCCTCCCGCTGCAAGCGCTCGTTGAGCCCTTTGCTGGCGTACACCACCCTGGTCTCAATGCCGGTTTTGTTGCTGAACTCTGCCAGTATCGGTTCTATCAGGAAGGGCTGGCGGTAGGAGTAGATATTCACCTGCTCAGCGGCACTGGCGCCGATGGTGCCAAGCAGACCAGTGATGACCACCCATTTTTGTAACAGGACTCTGAAAAACATGGCGCTTCCATTTATGTAGGATTTAATTGAGAAGTATTCTCATTTAAAGCAGCAACCCTGTCAACCCAAAGCTTCCCATCAAGCGCCCATCGCGCGAAGTCGCAAAGTCCCACCTATGCTTAATTGTGAGCCGGTCATTTACAGAGGTGCCATGCCCCGCTGGGTCCCCCTATTCGCGCTGATACTTGCCCTTGGTGGCTGCGGCCGTCAGTGCGATCGCCACAGCGCCTCGGAGCCGGTGGCGGCGCCCGCTGCCGGTGAAACTGCCGCCGACGAGATGCAGCATCCCATTGCACCGGGATCAGAAAACGCCCGTGCCACAGACGCTGCAGCGGACAATGGCAGTGCCAGCTTCTGTACGCCCGAGTGGTTCGCCTGGGTCCAGGCCCAGCTGGTCACCCGGCAGAATGGTGACCTGGCACAATTGTATCCTTCCGGCCTGCCCCCTGTGGGCAGCAGCGAGTGGTTCGAAGCAGTGACAACACTGACCGGCGCAAACCTGGACGGAACGGTGCCCGGCAGCACTGCGTGGTGTGAGGCGATCCAAAAACGCCTGTCCGCCAACGGGGCAGAGGCGCCTTAGGGCCAGACCAGGCGGCTCAGGCCGGCACCAAGTGGTAGGCCGGCGCAGACCAATCCGTTCGGGGTGACTGTTAAACCATCGGGAAAACAGGCATTGCCTGTTGATACAGTGAGGTATTGTGATCATGAAGGCCTTGAGCAAGCTGATGCTGGCCGCAGTCGCCGCCACAGCCCTACACCCGGCCATTGCCAGCGAGAAACCCCCTCCCGGCGCCATGGCGCTGTCCACGATACTGACCAAACTCGAGCAGCAGGGCTATACCCCCATTGTCGAAGTCGACCTGGAGCAGGGTCACTGGAAGGTAGAGGCCTACAAGGGGGACGAGAAGCACGGGTTGGAGGTGGACCCCAACTCCGCGGAAATTCTTTCCGACAAACCCCTGGACGGTGACGATAACGACTGAACCCCCGCAACCGATCCCAGGGGATCGGCTGCTATCCCTCCCTATCACAAGCTGGTAAGGTCATTGTCTCTTGTGTCCAGGCCCCGAAACCGGGGGACCTGTCCCGGGCAATCGTGGCAACAAGCGCAAAAATGCACAAGCGGCCTGCCCGGTGACACGATTTGTCAATCTCTTGGCGAAAAATTCGTTTACTCTGGGCAACGGTTAACGCCCAAGGACAACAAGATGACCACCCAGACCCTCACTCGACCGGCAGCGGATAAAGCGCTGCTGCAAAACCAGCTCGAGCAGCAGCGCCGGGCCTATAACACCGACCCTGTACCCGACTACCCCCAGCGGATAAAAGACTTGAAGGCGCTGGCGCGTATGCTGCGCGAGCAGCAGGAGCCTATTATCGAAGCCATCTGCGCCGATTACGGTAATCGCTCCCGTGAAGAGACGCTGCTCTTTGAAATCTATCCCACACTCGCGGGCATTAAGGAAACCATCGGCAGCCTGAAAAAATGGATGAAGCCCCACCGGCGCCATACCGACTTGAAAGCCTACCCCTTGTCAAAAAATACGGTTATCCCCCAGCCGTTGGGTGTGGTGGGTGTGATAGTGCCGTGGAATTTCCCGGCAAACCTGAGTTTCTCGCCACTGACCAATATCTTCGCAGCGGGCAACCGGGCGATGGTGAAAATGTCCACCAACTCGGGCCACCTGGCGGAGCTGCTCAAAGCGGTGAGTAGCCAGTACTTTCCCGAGGACAAGCTGGTTTTTATTCCCGACAGTGGCGATACCGGCCCGCTGTTTTCCAGCCTCGACTTCGATCACCTGATTTTTACCGGTTCCAGTGCCACCGGCCGCGCCGTGATGCGCTCGGCAGCGGAAAACCTCACCCCCGTCACCCTGGAGCTTGGCGGCAAATCCCCTGCGATCATCGCGCCCGACTATCCCATTGAAAAGGCGGCAGAACGGCTGGTTTATTGGAAATTGATGAACGCAGGGCAAATCTGTCTCACCGTAGACTACCTGTTCCTGCCGGAGAACACACTGGAGCCCTTTATTGAACATGCCCAGCGCCTGGCCAATAAACGCTTTCCGGACTGGCAAAGCCCCGACTACACCTCCATTATTGATCCGGCCTCCCACCAGCGCCTGTGGAACACCCTGGACGACGCCAGGGAGAAGGGGGCAAAGGTTTTCGACCTGAGTGCAGGCCAATTGGATCGCGATAGCAACCTGCGCCGGTTTCCCCCGCATCTTCTGGTGGATGTCCACAGTGATATGCTGGTCATGCAGCGTGAAATCTTCGGCCCGCTCCTGCCGATCATTCCCTACTCCCACCCGGAGGAGGTCATCAGCTATATCAATGAGCGTCCCCGCCCACTGGCCATCTACCCCTATACCCAGGATAAAAACCTGCAGAAGTTGTATATCGAAAAAATCATGTCCGGGGGCGTATCGATCAATAATTGTGTGTTACATGTTGGCCAGCACGATATGCCTTTCGGCGGTGTGGGTGAAAGTGGTATGGGGCACTACCACGGTTACGAGGGATTTTTGACCTTTTCCAAACTGCGACCGGTCTACCACCAGGGTCCGGTCAACCTGCTGAAATTCCTGCAGCCCCCCTACGGCAAGCGCTCCGATGCACTCTTGCGTCTGATGCTGAAACTGACCCGTTAGGCCCACGCCCGGCAATCCCCTTGCCGGGCTTTTATGCTGCCGGGATTGCGCGGATACACTCGCCAAAACCGGCATTTCAAAAAAACCGGCCGGGCAATCACTGGACTGTGACCACGCCCCGCCCACACTGGAGAGAGCACCCGATTTCATGCCTCCGCAACCGAGTTTCCCAGCGGATGCATCCTGTGGAGCCACGCATGGATTTTATCGCCACCCTCCTGCTCGCCAGTAACCTGACCAATCCCATCCCCCCGGGGCTGAACCCTAGAAAACCGGCCCCCATCTATGACAGCCCCGATTTGTACGGAGCCGGGCCTTCCGTGATAGCACTGGCGCTCCCCGCGATCATAGCCAAGCTGCACTACCTCGGTTTTCGCCCAGTGACCCGCGTGCGGTTTGTGGGAGGGCGCTGGAAGATGCAGGCCGTTTATCGTGGGAAGCTGAGAGCCCTGGAAGTGGACCCCGACAGCGGAAGGATTATTGCCGATCGACCGGCAGGAATGCGAAGCATTCCCAATTGAAGCAAATCTCGCCAGCCCGGCTACTCTGAAGGGCAGAAGACTTTTCCCATACCCTATGGATTCTGCCCCAATGAACAAGAAGCACGATCGTTCGCGTAGAGTATTCCTCAAACTGACCGGCTGTTCTCTGGCAATGCTGCCTGTTGCCTTGATCGCAACAGACCGAGCAAGTGCACAAGTCAAGGCAAAGAAGGCGGCGGTCAACTACCAGGACACACCAAATAACGGCCAGAAGTGCGTAGACTGCCAGTTATTCGAGCCGCCCAATGCCTGTATTGTGGTAGAGGGAGATATCAGCCCGGAGGGCTGGTGCAGCCTGTTCGTGCTTAAGCAGGGCGGCGCCACACAAGGCTAGGCCGGCACGCCCCGCTGTTCGCCGCGCAATTTACTGACGTCAGCGCGCGGTGGCAAACCGAACATTCGGCTGTACTCACGGCTAAAGTGCGATGGACTCTCGTAGCCAACACGGTAGCTGGCAGAGGCCGCCTCCAATCCCTCGGCGAGCATCAGGCGGCGCGCCTCGTGCAGGCGCAATTTCTTTTGAAATTGCAGAGGCGACATACGGGTGATCTGTTTAAAACTGTGATACAGGGAGGATTCGCTCATATTGGCCCGCTCCGCAAGCTCGCTGATGCGCAACGGCTCACAGAACCGGTCTTTGAGCAACTCGATCACCCGCGATACGCGGTTTGCGTGGCTGTCTGTCATGGCAAATTTGCGCATGCGTGCGCCGATGTCACCCATCAGGGCGCGATAAAGAATTTCCCGGCGAGCCAACGGCGCCAGTATGGGGGCATCTGCCGGCGTTTCCAGCAGTTGTACCAGCCGGTTCACCGCTTCCAGCATGCCCAGGTCCATCTGCGTGACACAGAGCCCGCAGCTTACCTCCAGGCAATCGTAGCCCCCGGCCATTGGGGCTTTATCCCCCATTTGACTTAAGTGCTTTCAAGCCTCTACTGAGTCAGCTCTTGCGGCAGTTCAACCGCTATCAAATTCTCACTATGTATCTCGTATGAGCCAGTACCGGCAAAAAATTTATATTTGAACTTACCTCACTGAGAGAGTGAAAAATACATGATACTATCTTGGGGAAGTCTTTCTTTCAGCTGATTACTTTTCCAAGTCTTGTCGTGAAACTCACTCATCCTGGAAGATGCCTATTTAAGTAAAACACCCCAACACATCGCCGAAAGAAGCATAGCGATTAATCTCGGAGAATTTATCTGTTATATTTTCTCTGAGACATCTGAAAGAAATAATCGCCAACTTTCAGACTTTAAATCATATATTTCATAAGTATGTTTAACATTCCCCTTGTTATCAATGAACCAAGTACCTCTAAAAGGGGATTTTTCTCCAGATGAGTGATTAACAATATCTCCTTCAAAAAACAAGTCTTCATCAGAATTTGGCCCACCAAAAACCTCAAAAGTAAAACGTTTGCTACTCCAAAAATGTCTCCACTTCGATCTATTGACATCTAAATTTAGCACGCCAATAGATAACTCACCATTATTATTTTTAAATTGTTCCAATATTGCACACCCACCAGATACAATCTTATATTCTGTCTGCCCAATTTTTTTTCCATCTCCAAGATAATAATTATATTTTCCTGGCAAAAAATTCAATGCCGCAGACAACTCATGAGTAGCATGACAACTTTTAAACTTTTCTTTAGATTTTACCAAATCATTTTTTTCTAAGGATTCTTGTGACTTTCTGGCAATACCAATGAAAAAACGTTTCCAGTTATTCTCCTTATCATCATATTTGAGAAATTCTTTAGTAATTGACCCATCCTTGTTTCTAGTGTATATACCTTTTATCGCAGAACCTGGCTCTCCATTATTAGGATGCATCTTTCCCTCAAGAATAAAATCACCGGATTCATTAATGCCACCTGAGTAATCTATATGAAATCGTGGGCTCATCCAGACTTGACGCCATTTTTTTGTTTCAGGATCAAAAAAATTCATCCCTGTACCAGTCTCACCGGAAATTGTCTTCCAGTCTTCAAGTATCAAACAACCCTGTTCTTTTTTGTGATACGTTTGATTGGCAATAAGATTTCCTTTATTGGAATAAAACTCCCAATCCCCAATCAGAAAATCCAAATCTCTATACGGAGAACTATTTTCAGCACAAATAGGATTTTGTGCAAGACTAGCACTCGCAAGACAAATGCTTAACACTATGATTTCAATGGAGATTATTATTACACTTTTCATATTGTATTACTCTAAAAAATATACCAGAAACTTCAGAATACGAAATAATTTGCGACTTTTTTCAACACTGGAAACATAGTATCCACACAAAGCATGATGCATATTGTAAGCCGCCCTCTTGAAAGAATATTGATGACCCTGCCCCCTAGCCCGGATTTTGCACGGCCAGCTTCACACCGCAGCATTTTATGCTTTTGGCCTGAGCGGAACTGGAACTCCTGACTTTTGCTGGCAATTTATCCTCTTTGAACAGGTTTTGTTCGATCCAGGCTGCGTTGGACACAACTTCCCCTTACCCCGTTATTTGCCTGTGCCGGGAGCAGCACTTCAAGACTCTACGTCGGTACCAAACGGGTAGCCAGTTTGCAGAAGATTTCTCTGTCAGGAAGCAATGTCGGCAGCAGGAAGCGAAAGCGGCGCGTATTCTTGATCACCACGGCCCCAACTTTGATCAAGCGATTGCGCAAGGTGGCTACCGAGGCTTTGCCTAGTTTGGTGTCTTGTAGCTGCTCGCGCAGATATTCATACAGTACCCAGGCCAGTGCCGAGAGGAGCAGTCGCCATTGGTTCGGCCACCAGCGGTGGCAGGAGGTACGACTGGCGAACAGGTCCATCTGCTGGTCCTTAATGCGATTCTCCATATCGCCACGGGCACAGTAGAGCTTCCGATAGAGTTCTTCACCATCCCCTTCCAGGTTGGTGGTGATGAAACGAGGGTTGGGGCCGCCGCGAGTATATTCTGCCTTGCCAATAATCCGTTGCTCCTGCTCCCCGTATACCGGGATGTCCGTGGCATCAAAGTCCAACACCAGCCGCTTGGGCGGTTTCTTGTGGCGGGCCACGAACTGGTCGAAGAGCACCTTGTGCAGACCTATGGCGACGGAGCGGTCCTGTTGTTGTTCAAAGCGACATAGTGTGGCCGTGCTTGCCAGAGGGCTCAAGCGCTGGCTGCCGACCTGGAGTGCGGTGTCGAAGCGCAGTTGATCGTGGTCATTCAGGTCTTCGTAGCCGGCGGCGATAGCCAGCAGCCGCTGGCGCACCAGCTGTTCAGTGCTGTGCTCGACACAGGCTGGGCGGCGCGGGTCATTCACGACTTCGGCCACAGAGCGAGACAGACCAAGGTGCTGGTCGCACTCACGCAAAAGCAGAAGGCCGGCATTGGAGGTCAAATCACCACCAGTGAAATCTGCGGTGATTTTGCGGCGGGAAAAGGATGAAAATCGGAGTTCAGGTTGGTAGCATTCTGTCACGGCGGAATTTCTTATTGGACTGTCTTGTACACTCGTAATGATAAGACTTTCCGCCGTTCTTGTGTCTGGAACCATGCAAAATCCGGGCTAGGCGAGCTTGGGATAGATTGAAGGGATAAAACTACAAGCCTAAGAGCTACCGGGGCAAACTACCAAGCTGTAAGGCAGTGTATGTCCGCGTTGGTATAGAAGCAAACCTGCAGGGAGCCACCTGTATTTCATCGGTTTGCACTAAATCAGTACCAGCAGGTCACTGCCATTAACAGCTTAATAGTTGACTCACCAGTTGCCGTTCGTTTCCTGAACCGGCCCTACAAAGGAGGCGATGCCCTCCTCACGAAGGGAGTCGAGAGCCTCATCCAGGGCCTCCTTGTCTGTCTCGAACACATCTTCCCATACGGTGGAGTAGTTATTCTCGTCGACAACCTCGAGCAGCCAACCGCCAACCTCACCTTCGTATATATCGATTCGGACAGACACGTCTCCCTCGCGATAGCTCCGGCTCAACTCAGACTCTCTCGGTGCATATTCTTCGTCCATGGAATTCGCCTCACTGTGGCCCTGAAATTTCAACCAGAACTTTGACAAGTTGCGGCCTTCCGGTCAACCACCGGCCAAATCAGGTGCAAACTGCCAGGCAAAGCTACGCCAGGCTGTTTTTTTGCGATAAACTCCACGGTGATTTTTTCTGCTCCGGATTTACGCTCCGGCCCGCAAATAAGGTAGTACCATGGATCAATTTGTTGTCTGCGCACTCTACAAGTTCGTCACCCTGGAGGATTTTGAGTCCCTTCGCTCTCCCCTGCTGCATGTTATGCTGAAAAACCGCATACGCGGCACTCTGCTGCTCGCCCGCGAAGGGATCAATGGCACTGTTGCCGGTTCCCGCGGTGGCATAGACGCACTGCTATCCTATTTGAAATCCGATCAGCGCCTGGCCGATCTGGACTGTAAGGAGTCCTTCACCAGCGAGATGCCCTTCCTGCGCAGCAAGGTCAAGTTGAAAAGGGAAATCGTTACCATGGGCGTGGAGGGTATTGACCCCCTGCACGTGGTAGGCACCTACGTCGAACCCAAGGACTGGAATGCTCTGATCAGCGACCCGGAGGTCGTCTTGGTGGACACTCGCAACGACTATGAGTTCCAGGTGGGCACATTCAAGGATGCCATCAACCCGAGGACCGAGACCTTCCGCGAGTTTCCCCAGTACGTCAAAGACAACCTCGACCCGGCCAGGCATCGGAAAGTCGCCATGTTCTGTACCGGCGGCATTCGCTGCGAAAAGTCCACAGCCTATATGAAAGAACAGGGCTTTGAGGAGGTCTACCACCTCCGCGGCGGTATCCTCAAATACCTCGAAGAGGTACCCAGGGAGACATCCCTGTGGGAGGGCGAGTGCTTCGTCTTTGATGAGCGGGTCACGGTCAACCACGAGTTGGAGCGCGGGCAATACGACCAGTGCAACGCTTGCCGTATGCCAATCACCAAAGAAGACCAACAATCCCCACTATTCGAGCAGGGAGTCAGCTGTCCCCACTGCCACGACAAGGTGGAGGAAGCCGACCGCACCCGTTTTCGCGAACGGGAAAAGCAGATCCAACTGGCAAAACAGCGTGGCGAACAGCATATGGGGCAGGATGTCCGCAACCTGATAACCAACAAGCGCCAGCAAAAGCGAGAAGAGCGTCGCCGCCAAGCGCAAAGCCAACTGGTACAAATCCAGCAACGAGCTTATAGCGATTGAAGCACCACAGGCCTGGGTGCGCCCTTGATCCGGGAGAGCCAGGCCTCGGCTTCTGACTCGGCAACAAATTCCCTAGAACTATGCCAAAATAAACAACCCCGCCTCGCCAGCGGCACGGTGCAGCGACTGCGCGGGTGCAGCACGGCAATATAGGCACGCCGCAGCACGGGGTGTTCCGCAATATAACGGGTAAACTGCCGCTGCTCCTCCAAGGTGACTTTGGAATGTGCATAACGCAGATCGAGCAGCACGCGCAACGGCGCCCTGTGGCGGTATTTTTCTACCAAACGGGCCGTGGCCTCCATTTTCTCCGCGAATCCCACTGCCCCATAAAACAGCACCCGCACTACACCACCCACCGGTCGATAACTGATATGAAAATTCATTAATTCCAGCATCCATGCTTTCGCCTGTATTTCATGAATTACCGCTTCAATAACGCCTGTTTCTTACCTCCTCACCGTATTTTCCAACCAGGCTGGTCAAGCGCTTTTCCCGCACGCCCCTCACACTATCACTACAAATCATATAAGCCCTGGCCCGCCACTATATTATCCACGATACGCAGAAAACTGTGCGATGGGAGTTTACCAGCTTGTATGTACCACCCAGGGCAGTTATTCCGGCTGTCGCGAGAAATTAAATTCCCAGGCATCCCTGACCGTCACGACAAAAATACAGTATCAATACTGGAATTTTCGATAACGTCAGGGCAGCAGCAATTGCGAAGTATCAATCCAGGTTCACAAAGACCAAAAATGGTTGACCAATGAATAGCGCAAAACCAGCAGTGATTATTTTATCTTTTGTATTCTCTCCCAAATGTCGGCAGTTGAAAAACCGCGGCCGGACTCGTGACCCGGCCTCGGCTTGACAAGCCTTTCACGCAACTGGAATTTCCGCTAGTGGCACACCGAGAGCGTCAATAGAGGGACAATTCGTTGCGCGAAAAACCCCCCAAAAAAAGAAATTATTTCTTTGTGACCGACATCTCGATTGCGCTCAACTAATTTCGATTTCCGGCAGTGCCTCATCGCCGGTACTATTTAGCCAGATACCCGCTGCCATTCTGCGGGCTATTTGCCGATAAAAAGTGGCGATCTCCCCCTCGGGATCTGCAATAACACTGGGACACCCACTGTCTGCATCCTCACGGATCTTCTGTGCCAGCGGAAGTGCTCCAAGTAGATGCGTGCTGTACTGCTCTGCAATGCGCGCACCACCGCCAGTGCCAAAAACAGGTTCGCTGTGGCCGCACTTGGAGCAGGTATGCAGTGCCATATTCTCCACGATACCAAGCACCGGCACCGAGACCTTGCGAAACATCTCCACACCTTTTATGGCATCTTTCAGCGCAAGGTCCTGAGGGGTGGTTACAATCACAGCACCGGCCATAGTAGTTTTTTGTGCCAGTGTCAGCTGGATGTCCCCAGTGCCGGGGGGCATGTCAACAATCAGGTAATCCAACTCACTTTTGGCATTACACCAAAGGGTTTGAGTCAGAATCTGGTTGAGCGCACCACTGGCCATAGGGCCGCGCCAGACTACGGGGGTGTCCTCTGTCATCAGGTAGCCCAGGGACATGGTCTCAATGCCATGAACCGTTACCGGTACAAAACATTTTTGTTCCTTAACCTGCGGGCGCACCCCCTCGGTACCGAGCATAGTAGGCAGGCTCGGTCCGTAAATATCCGCATCCAAGAGCCCCACACGGGCACCTTCTGTCATCAGGGCCAGAGCCAGGTTTACCGCAGTGGTAGATTTTCCCACACCACCCTTGCCAGAGGCCACCGCAACAATATTTTTTACACCACACAAGGATTCAGGCGCATTTGCAACGGAATTAGCCGGAATATCGCTGAACAGTTCAAACTGCACGCCACTGCCGGCCAAAGGCCCCCCTTTCAACAGGGGTTCGCACGCTGTCAACACCCGCTCGCGCCAGCCTGCCTCTTCGCCCGCGCAAGGGTACCCGAGGGTAATACCGGCAAAGACCCCGCCCGCTTCAAAACCCACTTCTATTTTCGCATCCAGCTTGTCCAGCGCTAAACCGCTGACCGGGTCGTGTAATTGACCAAGGCATTCAGCCAGGCGCTCCAGGTCTGCCTGAACTTCCTGCGATAGCTCTTCATGGTCGTGATAATGATCGCTCACGGTGTTCCCCTCTCGGTGCTTCTTGTCAGACTCGCATTGTCTCGAATGAACCACACCAAAGCCAGTGACTGAATCAATCCGGCCATGCCTTGGACATGCACTCCCATCTCCACGGCATTGTCCAAATCTGCTATATTCCGCGGTCTTTTGACAAGCTCCGCCCCCTCCAGCGGAGCCTCTGGTTTAAACCCCTCAGCGATGGAAAAACCGATGTCCGATACGCGCAAGATCCTGGTCACCAGCGCACTCCCATACGCCAATGGCTCCCTGCACTTGGGCCACGTACTCGAATATATCCAAACTGATATCTGGGCGCGTTTCCAGCGCGCCCGCGGCAACGATTGTCTGTACCTCTGCGCCGATGACGCACACGGCACTGCGATCATGCTCAAGGCGGAACAACTGGGCCTTACCCCAGAGCAGCATATCGCCCATATGCAGGCAGAACACGAGCGGGATTTCGCCGACTTCCTGATCGCGGTGGACAACTACCACTCCACCCACTCCGAGGAGAACCGCGCGTTGTCCTCAATGATCTACCGGCGCCTCAGTGACAACGGTCATATCGCCTCGCGCACCATCACCCAGGCCTTTGATCCAGAGAAACAGCTGTTCCTGGCGGACCGCTATATCAAAGGTACCTGCCCACACTGCGGCACCCCCGACCAATACGGCGATAACTGTGAGGTCTGCGGCGCCACATACAGCCCCACGGAACTGATCGATCCGGTCTCCGCAATCTCCGGCAGCACTCCGGTAGAAAAAGAGTCCGAGCATTTTTTCTTCACTCTGCCTGTCTTTACCAAATTCCTACGCAACTGGACCCGTTGCGACACCCTGCAGGAGGAAGTGGCCAACAAGCTGGCCGAGTGGCTCGAAGAGGGCCTCCAGGAGTGGGATATTTCCCGGGACGCCCCTTATTTCGGCTTTGAAATCCCGGATGCTCCGGGTAAATACTTCTATGTCTGGCTGGATGCCCCCATTGGCTACCTGGCCAGCCTGAAAAACTACTGCGACCGCAATGGCAGGGACTGGCTGGAATATTGGAGGAGAGACAGCACAGCCGAGGTCTACCACTTTATCGGCAAGGATATCGTTAACTTCCATGCACTCTTTTGGCCGGCAATGCTCAACTCCGCGGAGTTGCGCACCCCCAGCAAAGTGTGCGTGCATGGCTTCCTTACCGTCAATGGCAAGAAGATGTCCAAGTCCCGTGGCACGTTTATCAACGCTCGTAACTACCTGGATCATCTCAACCCGGAGTACCTGCGCTACTATTTCGCCGCCAAGTTGACCGCGGGCGTGGACGACCTGGACCTGAACCTGGACGACTTTATCGCCAAGGTAAACTCGGACCTGGTAGGGAAGGTCGTCAATATCGCCTCCCGCACTGCCAAGTTTGTAAGCAAGTCCGGCGGCAAGCTGGCCGATGCACTGGCCGATGCACAACTCTGGAACCAGTTTGTGGAAGCGGCGCCGCATATTGCCGACGCCTACGAGCAGCGAGAATACGCCCGCGCCATGCGCAACATCATGGCCCTGGCCGACACCGCCAACGCCTGGCTTGCCGACAAGGCGCCCTGGTCTCTGGCCAAGGCGGACAACAGTCAGGCGCAGGTACTGGCCATCTGCTCTCAGGGCATGAATATGTTCCGCGCTCTGATTACCTGGCTGGCGCCGGTACTGCCTGTCACCGCACAAAAAACGGCGGAGTTTCTCAACAGCGAACTGGATTGGAACGGTGCCACAACCCCGCTGACAGGCCACCAGATCAAGCCGTTCAAACCGCTGCTGCAACGAGTGGATAAAACCCAGGTGGACGCGGTGATGGATGCCGCCAAAGAGTCCCTGGCACAACTGCAGGCCGAGGCTAAAACAGCCACAGGCCCACTGGCCGAAAACCCCATTGCTGAGCAGATCCCGTTTGACGATTTCGCCAAAGTGGACCTGCGCATCGCCCTGATTGCCAAAGCCGAGTACGTGGAGGGTGCCGGCAAACTGCTGCGGCTTACCCTGGACCTTGGCGGCGAAACTCGCCAGGTGTTTGCCGGTATCAAAAGCGCCTACACACCGGAGCAGTTAGAGGGCAAGCACACGGTAATGGTCGCCAATCTGGCACCGCGTAAAATGCGCTTTGGCATTAGTGAAGGCATGGTGCTGGCCGCGGGCCCCGGTGGCAAGGATCTGTGGATTCTCGAACCCCATGCGGGCGCCAAACCGGGCATGCGCGTGATGTAACGACACGGGCTGTCTCCTCTAGCGCAGAGACACTGCAATCAAACCGGCACACACCAACCCCACGCCCAGCAGTTGGGGCCTGTGCGCCGGTTCCTTCAACAACCAGATCCCCATCCCAACCCCCAGTGGAATACTGAGTTGGCGCAAGGCCACCACGTAGCTCACATTTTCAGTCATGGTCATCGCCAGCAGTACCAGGCCGTAGGCCACCCCCATCATCAGGCCGGTCAGGGCCCCCAGCTTCAAATCCCTCAGACCCAGTGCCAACTGGGCGCGCCCACGTTTGCCCAGACAGCCCAAAAGCAACCATATGCCACAGGCAAAAAACTGCATGCCCAGGTAACTGTAAGCCATTGCCAAAGGTGTCACGGCACCTTCGAGTGCCACCTCCAGATACATCAGTGCCCCTTTATCTGCAAGAGAATAGCCAACCGTACCCAGCGCCGACACCAGTGCCCAGGCACAATCCGCACGCCAGTAAGCCCGCCAGTGCCATTGGCGGAAATACACTAGAGGAACCAGCAGACAGCCGACAGTAACCAGCAGCATCCCCACCCAGGCCAACCCCGGCAGCCGCTGCCCCAGCAGCACTGTGGCCACCGCGACCAATAGCACCGGCAGCGCCCGCGCTATAGGGTACACAAGTCCCATGTTGGCGCGCTGGTAGGCCAGCGCCAGGCTGCCCATATACACCATTTGGAAGAAACCACTGCCCACCAGCAACAACCAGAAGGCGCTGGGCAGTGCTTTTGCCTGCAACAGTACCCAAATATTCAGAGGCAGCAGTGACAGGCCCACACTGAGCGTGGCGATGCAGAAAAATGCCGGGGAAGGAGTGCGGGACTTTCCTAGTAGATTCCAACCCGCGTGTAGAAATGCCGATACCAGAACCAGAGCTGCAGCGGTTATCGATATTCCCATAAAAGCCCTTTTCAATCCCAACAGAAGGGCTCACGAACGCACCGTAGTCATGCACACCGGACTCAGCGCGCCATACTCGGGAGTCGCCATTGCATTCAGCGCCCACTGCCATAGCATATCTGTACCTTATGTACAGATACCAAGGAGACCCCATGCGCAGCGTATTTCTGGACGCGTTGACGATGAAGCTCGAGGAACTGGACACATCGGCCCTGCAGAACAGTCTAGACCACTGGGATTTCTACGATACCACTTCCGCCATCGAAACCGCCGAGCGCATCGCCGGTGCCCAAGTAGTGATCACTAACAAGGTGATCCTGGATCGCCCGCTTTTGACACAGGCATCCCAGCTCAAACTGATCTGTGTCTGTGCCACTGGCACCAACAATATCGACCTGGAGGCGGCACGGGACCTCGGCATTGTTGTGCGCAATGTCAAAGGCTATGCCGACGCCTCTGTGCCACAGCACACCCTGGCACTGATCCTGGCCCTCGCCTCCCGCTGGTACTGCTACCACCGGGACGTGATGGCCGGGCGATGGAGCCGGTCTGAGATTTTCTGCCTGCTGAATTACCCGGTGGTAGAGCTGGCCGGCAAGACTCTCGGGATTATCGGCTACGGCGCACTGGGACAGAGCGTTGCCAGACTTGGACAGGCTCTGGGGATGCGGGTGCTGGTCGCCGAGTCTCTCCGTGGCAAACTCCATAATAATCGGGTGTCCCTGGCACAATTGCAGGCGGAATCGGATGTGATCAGCTTGCACTGTCCCTTCACTGCGGAGACAGAACATTTGATCGATCACCCCTTCATCGCAGCCATGAAACCCGGTGCTCTACTGGTGAATACTGCCCGCGGCGGCTTGGTCGACGAGGAGGCCCTGGCCGGTGCGCTGCGCAGTGGGCACCTGGGGGGTGCCGCACTGGATGTACTCAGTGAAGAGCCACCGCCAGCGAACCATCCCCTACTGGATTCCAGTATCCCCAACCTGATCATCACGCCTCACACCGCCTGGATCAGCCGCGAGAGTCGCCAGCGGCTACTCGATGGCGTGGTAGAAAATATAAAAACCTGGAAACGGGATGCAACCCGTTAAACTACACACAAGTTCACACGGTTGCGCCCGAAGATCTGGGGCAGATACCCCATTGCTGATGAAAACCCCATTCGATTGCCGAACCAGTCCCTGTGAGGCCAGAGGGGGGGTTATCCATTCTGGGTTGATTTACCCCTGAGCTGTGCACCCAACCAGAAACCTGTCCTCGGGATACCCGCACTTCAACAAGGCTACCGCAGCGGTCCAGCGGAGTCCTGATATAACTTTTCTTGAAAACATCGACAGTGATTATTTTCTATTGTCCTATAAAAACTATTTATCCGAGTGGGAATTCGCCGACGGGACTATACAATGCCTCGGCAATTAACCCCTGAAAAGGAGAAACCCCAATGGCAACCGCAAGAGCTCCACATACCAATTCCAGCAGGAAAAAGCTGCAACAGGCCTATAATCTCGCAGGGGAAGCAGCCTCAGAGGCCGCCGAGAGCCTAAAACAGAGAGCCCGGTCTTCTGTTGAAATCCAGAAACAACGCGCTACCGATATGATGCAAAAGGCGGAATCCTCGGTCAGGGCGCGCCCGATTCTGGCAGTAAGCTGTGCTTTTGTGGTCGGCTGGGCCATTGCCAAGCTTCTTAAATAATCCTTTTACTTTTTTCCAACAAGGAAGAACATCCGCAACATGGGAACTGAAAAAAAATCCCAGGCATCTGGTACGCACCCCGATCCGGCAGCACAGGCGCATACTCGGAATCAATCTGCCGGTCAGGATGGCCACGGTGAGGGGGCTGATAAGCGCCTGGAAATGACTTTGGCCCGTGCCGAAGCCATGTTGGCCCTATTGACTGCCTGGCTGGCCAATATCCAGAAGCTGTTCCAGTTGGAGCTGGATAGAACCTTAACTGCCGGTAAACGCCTTGTCCTTCTTCAGCTGATGTTGGTGCCTCTGGGCACAGCCCTACTCGTAAGCCTTTGCGGGGGGATGGGTTTAGTTGCCTATTACTTCTCCCAATCGGTGTATTTCGGGTTCCTGGTTTTCCTGTTACTACAGGTGGTTATCTTTATCGGGGCCGTGATCTACCAGAAAAAACTGCGTCCACTGCTTGGCTTCGCAGAAACCAAACGTCAGATCAAAGAGGCTTTGAACGATGTCGCTGAGACAATTAAATAAGCAGATCCAGCAGTGCAGCCACGAGGCTGAGAAACAGCGACAAAGGCTGCGGCGCATAGTTAATCGGCAGCGGCAGCAAGTCTACCGGCGCCTACGGGCAACCCCTCTACCCGTTCTGTTGGGTCTGGCGTGCCTTGCCGGTTTTGCCGCCGAAAAGCTGTGGCGATTCCCAGGAACCGCGCAGATGGTACGACTGATGCTCTCTCTGCGCGCTTTTTAGTTCTGCTCGGAGCGCTACCCGATACCACAAGTGACGCAATGCGTGTTGCAGACCGAGCGACAGATCGCTAACGACCCTCCTGGGGCATCTTGTCCTGAGTTTTTGTCACAAAATCACTGGCATCATGGCGTTCATGCAACTGTTCACTGGGTTCGCCCCAGGTGCGGTTGACCATACACCCCCGCATCACCGCCGGACGCGCAGCAATCTCTACAACCCACCGGTTCAGATGCTGATAGCTCTTGCTATCGAGAAACTCGGCGGCATCATAGGCCTCATTGCGCACCAGTGCGCCGTACCAAGGCCAGATGGCCATATCCGCAATGGTATATTCCCGCCCGGCAATAAAGGGGTGTTTTGCCAGCTGTCGATCCAGTACATCCATCTGCCGCTTTACTTCCATCGCAAAGCGGTTAATGGGGTATTCGTATTTTTCCGGTGCATAGGCGTAGAAATGCCCAAATCCACCCCCTAGGTAAGGGCCCGCGCCCACTTGCCAAAACAGCCAGTTAAGGGCTTCAGTGCGTTGTTCCGGGGTGTGCGGCAGGAAAGCGCCAAACTTTTCAGACAGATAGAGTAGAATAGAACCGCTCTCAAACACCCGAATCGGCGGTGTGGTACTCTGATCTACCAGAGCAGGGATTTTTGAATTGGGATTGATTTCCACGAAACCACTGCCAAACTGGTCGCCTTCGGTGATGCGAATCAGGTGAGCATCGTACTCCGCACCTTCAAAACCGAGTGTCAGCAATTCCTCCAGCATAATCGTGACTTTAACCCCATTAGGGGTCGCGAGCGAGTACAACTGTATGGGATGCCTGCCACGCGGTAACTTTTTTTCATGGGTAGCGCCCGCCACTGGGCGGTTGATGTTGGCAAACTGCCCCCCGCTTTCCGTATCCCATTTCCAGACTCTTGGCGGAGTATAGGGTTGATCCGACATTGCACGACTCCAACTGGGGTTACACGTCAATCCAACAATAGTTATGGATCGACCAATTTACCCTAAACCGTGATCCTCGCGCTTATCAATGAAAGCACAAACAGATTCACACTTGCTTACGGCATTCTGTCGATATTGGCGTCGCTGTGCAAGCGGTTGACAGAGTGGAGTGAAAGTCCGCAGCAACCAGCTACAAACTTTGTAGCGTTTTTCTCGACAAGCATCCCAATGGTGCCTGGATGAAATTTATACATGCCAGCCACGAGAACAGCAGGAAACGAAAGATTGTGCCTCATGCAAGTCAAACTCAGTACCTAAAATAGATTATCAACAACCCTTTTTTATAGTGATCACTGTCCCTGCAAAGTAGAAAAACCTTAACTCCCTCAGATTCTGAAACCTCAAGCCTTGTGTTATATCAGGTCGCCCTGCTAATCGAAATGCATAGCCACCGCTTCATTTTGTATTGTTATTACGGACGCACCATAGGTAACCTTCATTAACCGGGCCCTATAGAGAAACATAATTTTATGTTCAGATGCCGGGGGCAGCCTGCGCGAACCACTCCCGGTGCAGGATTAATAAAAGACCGGTGCAGAGACATAGCTCCAAAACAGCACGGTACCCACCATGATCAGCACGGCAACCACCAAAGAAACCGTGACTATGGCACTGGCAAAGAGAAAACCCCGCTCCTCGGAAACACCCATCACTATCGGGATACCGAGATACAGCAGATAAACCGCGTAGGCTACGGCCACTGTGGCCAAGAGAATATCCAGCCACAGTAGTGGATAGACACCGGCAATACCGGCAAGGAAGATCGGCGTCGCGGTAAATCCGGCAACAACCACGCCTTTCATTGGGTGGGTTTCTGCTCCGTAGGTTTTGGCCATCCAGTGGATAAAGTAGCCAATTGCGACAACCGCCAGAACCATGGTGCAGTAGAAAACCGCGACCAGCTCAAGGGCGCTCTGACCAGTAATCTTTACCGGGTCACCACCACCGATGCTCCAGCCAATTTTGGTTGTGCCAAAATACCAAGCCACCGCTGGCAACAGGGCCAGCAGAATCACGTAGGGTATTTGCCGACGTAAATTTTTCTCGGATAAATTGCCAATAAGTTGCCACTGCCTGCGCGGCTGCATCATAAGGCCGAACATATGGATCAACATCCCGTCTTCCTCACGCTCTGTAAGGAACCCTGAGTGCGACCTAGCCGCTCAAATTGATCCTGGAACCACTGGTCAAAATGAGAGATACCACTAAAAGGTCATCCTCCAAGTTCCAGCTCGTTTCTTCTAGTACCAGGCTAGTTGTAGAATCCTCAGTCGTTGAAGTCAACAGCAAGAAGGGGATTGGCGGGAATATCCATAATGACGTTTCCCCTCGAAACAATAAGTGACATTCAAGTGCTACGAATTAACCCGGTACGATAGTGACAATACCGGGTAAATCACTGAAACCACATTCCTGGAAGATTGTCACAGGGCTTTTGCGCGAATCCTCTGTTCCCAAAACCTCTGGCTGCTTACCCGGGGTAGGGTGTAGCCAGCTTCAGATATTTGTGATGGCCCCCAGCAGCTGCATCCAGCCATAGCGATCCTCAGCCCGCCCCTCCTGGATATCCAACAGCGCCTGGCGCAAACTCTGGGCGACAGGTCCTGGCGCCTTTGATAAGCGGTAACTGCCACCTGCATCTCCTATCACACTGATGGAGCTGACGATCGCAGCGGTACCACAGGCAAATGCCTCTGAGCAGACACCGGAAGCCACCTGCTTCAGTAGTTCATTGATATGGATCTCTCCCTCTACCACCTGATAGCCGTGGTCTCTGGCCAGTTCGATCAGGGATGCCCGCGTCACTCCCTCCAAAATGGAGCCGTTGAGTGCCGGGGTATAAAGTACCTCTCCCATTACAGCAAAGAAGTTCATACCGGAGAGTTCATCCACGCTGCTGCGGTTGGCAGGATTGAGCCACAGGGATTGATCGTAACCGCGTTCCCGGAGGCGCCCAGTACTCAGCAGGGAAGCCGCATAGTTGCCGCCGACTTTTGCGTCTCCAGTACCGCCCACTGCAGCCCTGGTGTCATCGCGTTCCACCCAGAGGCGCATATTACCAGCGTGGTAGGCCTCCGATGGACTGGCGATCACGTAGAACATATAAGAGGCACTGGCCGATACCGTCAGGTCGGCCTGTGTGCCCATCAGGAAAGGGCGCAGATAGAGGGACTCACCACTGTTAGCAGGCACAAGATTTGCGCAATACAAAGCCACTGTGCGCACCCCATCGAGAAACAGGGATTCAGGCACGGGGGACATGCACAGGCGCTTGGCGGAGTATGCCATGCGGGCAGCGTTTTTTTCCGGGCGAAACAGAGCGACTTCGTCATCCGGGGTACGGTACGCCTTCAATCCCTCGAAGCACGATTGACCATAGTGCAGCACTTTAGCCGCGGGATCCAAAGATAGCGCAGTATAGGGAACCAGTTCGCCTCTGCTCCAGCAGCCATCCTGGCAGACAGCACGAAACATCACAGGTGCTATAACGCGCCCAAAACCCAGTTTTCCGGGCATTTCGTACTGGCGCAGACGCGATACGGCATCAGGATCAATATAAATGCTCACCAAAATCCTCCTCTTACTCCAATTGGCGGATTATGGTACCTGAGGTGCTGTAATCCAAATGCAGTTTTCAATAGTCCCCAAATCACTGCCATTCTCTCACAATCAACCAGACTAAACGCTCTTTTTCCTCCCGCTGCGCCTCATAATCACGATCGATCCCGCAACCGGAAGCAAGCGCCATCTGCGCGTGCAGAAGAAAATTTGAATCCTTCTACGCAAACTTTTGGCATCTGCTTGCTGAGCCCCGGGACTCTTTGCCCCTCCAAACTGCTAAACCAAAAGGGTGACCCAAAGCATATTGGTATTGCGACGGTTGGTTGAAGTCTCCGTCACGGTACCTCTGATGACAGTTTATGCTGGCTATACTGTTTAATACTCGGCCAGAAAAGCGTATATCAGCGTCAGGGAGCGTTTTAACTGAAGGCCTTTCAGAGCGAGCAATCGCCGGCACTCAGGATTGGATGGAACCATATTTCAGGAGAGAGCTTCCGCCATATTGATGCCGGTCAGGCCGGCAGGCGGAAACGAGGACACATACCCGCGCAATAGCACAGGTGCAATTCGCAGGTGTGGGTAAAGCAAATATGGAACGGAAGTGGTTCAATTGTGACACAGACAGATACCGGCAACTCCCTCGCTATCGGCTTGATGTTTACAGCCACAGCATTGCTGAGTAGCAATGCTCTCGCGACAAGTGGCACCCCTGTGCACCCGGATACCGCCCCTCCCCAGGCGTTTATCGAAGCTGCCTCCAAGCCTCTAAAGAAAAAACAGCGACAGCTGCGGCCCTCTGAAGCCGTGCAGAATTATCGCGAACGCATCGAGGAGCTGGAGGCCCAGCACGGCGCCTATGGCGCTGGCATTGACGAACAACTGCTGGGGCTGGCCACAGCTTTGCAAAAGGCCGGAGCACACCGCGAGGCTGCCGGGGAATTCCGGCGGGCAATGTTGGTCAACCGGGTTAATGAAGGGCTTTTCTCACTCAACCAGATTCCAATGATTGAACGCTTGATCGAAAGCCAGATCGCAATGAATCAGTGGGATGAGGCCAATGACAACCAGCAATACCTCTACTGGTTGTACGAGAAGAATTACGGCGAAAAAGACCCGCGCATGTTGCCGGCAATTGACAACTTGAGCCGTTGGCACCTGCAGGCCTTTAAGGAGGAAAAAGGCGATACAGTGGTTGAGCACCTGATCAGCGCCACCAAACTGTATACCCTGGCAGTGGATATCATCAGCAAAAACTTTGGCTCTGCGGACCTTCGCCTGGTGGATGCGCTTCGCGGACTGACAGCCACGAACTATTACCTGGCCACCTACAAAGGCGAACCACAAGCGCCCGTGATTATCAACACCAGTTTCAGGCATATCGGCCCCGGCGTGTACCAGAATACCAAATTGGATCAGTACCGGGCGAAAGGGTTTAATACCGGCAAAAAAGCCATTACCCGAATTGTCGATGTCTACCAAAAAAATCCGCAGTCCCCGCCGGCAGCCTCGGCGAAAGCCAAAGTGGAACTGGGTGACTGGTATATGATGTTCAACAAATGGCACTCGGCGCGCAAGACTTATGGCGAAGCCTACCAGGCCCTGTGGGACAACGGCGCCTCCAATGATGAGATCAAGGCTATTTTTGGCCGCCCGGTCGCTCTACCGGCACTGCCGATATTGGACTCGGAAAGCAAAGCGCTGGCCAATGCCCATATTACGGTTACCTATGACGTTACCGCCTTTGGCAAAGCGCGCAATATCAAAATTCTGAGAGCCTACCCGCCGGGCAAACTGCACACCGGTTCCAAGGTTCGCAACATTTTAAAACGCGCCAAGTTCCGCCCGCGCTTTGAAGATGGCGAGGCGGTGGAAACTCGCGGCATAGTACAGCGCTTTGTCTTCGACTGAAGATTTTGCTTTACAGCACTCCGATATTTGTGTGGAAATCGTATTTACCATGCAATAAGGGTTATTTTTAAGATTCCACACTGAGGCATGTCGGGTTGGCACTACTGATCAGTTTTCACCGCCAACCCCTTTGCCCCGGTACATCACCGGGCAATCTAAGGAGAGTAGAGATGACATCTCGGGAAGCGGTCAGCAAAAGCCACCGCCGGGTCACAGGCTGGCACACCCTGTGCTCTGCCGTTCTAATGGCCTCAGCGATTGCCGGGTGCAAAAGCCAGCAGACACAATCCCAGCCTCCGGCAGTGCCGTCGATGCCCTCGGCCAGTTCCCCCGCTCAGCCACAATCCCAGAGCAGCCCGCCATCTACTAGCCGCTCACAAAGTCCCAGCCAACCCCAAACAGCAGGCAGCGGCCAATCGCGCAGCAGTTCTTCCAGCCAGCCAGGCGCCAGGCCACCAGCAGCGGAGAAAAGATCCCGTCGCGACACGCAAACAGCCGCCAATAGCGACGAACAGTCATCACAGGCGCGCCCGCCTGAGGACAATTTACCCACATCAGACTCACGCAGTCGCTCCCGCTCTTCACCGGTGTACAGCGATTCCGACCAGACGCCACAAGATCGCACAATGCCGCCGGATCCCTCCTCAGGTGAACAGGGCCCCCCGCCTGAAGACATTGATTTTTCCGAAGAGGAGCAATCAGCCGCCTCCGCCAACACCGCATCCAGCAGTTCTGCCAGCACCTCCGCTTCCAGTAGCAGTGCCAAATCGGGGCAGCCACCGGCGGGCGCTGCCCGCCCGGACAGTGCCCCCAACGAGATACCCACCTCGGCTGCAGATCGGGTTGCAGAACTGGAGGGACGTTTCGAGTCCACGATGGTGAGCTACGACGGCATGATCCTCCGCGAGCGGGACTATGTCCGTAACAAGCCTGGTTCCACCTCCGCCGAGGCTGGTGAAGAAACGATGGATGAACCCCCCACGGGCGAATCCCTGGAAGATCTTATAGAGTCCGCCGAAGCCGAAATTCCCGCACCACCAGGTGGCAGCAACTCTGCGGACGTCGGGCCGCAGCAGAATAACTCCAGTGGTCAGATTACCGGGCCCGGCCTGCCGACCTCTGGCCGTCAGGGGGATTACAATCACAGCAACACACAGGCGGTGATACCCGCCGACATCCCCAATGGTACCGATGACGATGTGGTAGCGCGCCAGATTCGCGAGGCCGCCACGCGCGAAACCGATCCCGAGTTGCGGGAAAAACTCTGGGAGGAGTATCGGAAATACAAAAGTGCCACGAAATAGCACTTGAGGAAAACGAATGTTATTTTTCAAGAGAATCGGCCTCAGTGGCCAGCTGCATTCGAAGTGCTTCGATACCTGGCTGGTTGTTTTTCTGGTTTTCTCTGTGCTCTCAGGTTGTACCACTACCGAAGTGCGAACCACCGCGTTTACCCCTCTGACCATTGAAGATGAAAACATCGCCGAAGAGCGCCTACTAGATGTAGGGGTTATTCAATTTAATCCCGGCCTCGACAGTGCCGAAGCCGGGGAGGATACGCTTGTTTTTCCCGAATTGCGTCAGGCTGAATCCCGATATATGGCGGTAACCCTGGCATATTCACTCCAGTCCAGTTTGGGCTGGGGGGCTGTGCGGGTTATTCCCTCCGCCCGCACCAATATTGACGTCACTGTCTCAGGGCGTATTTTGCAGTCCGATGGAGAAACACTGTCTGTGGAGATCACGGTGACCGACTCCCGCGGCCAGCGCTGGTTCACCAAGGCCTACTCCGAAGCCGCCTCTCACTACGCTTATGACCGCAAGCACCCCACCGAAGGCGACGCCTTCCAGGGCATCTACAATCGTATCGCCAATGACATGCTCGCTTACCGGCAAAAACTGTCAAACCGGCAGATCGCCGAACTTCGCACAATTTCAGAGATGCGTTTCGCCCGCAGCTTTTCTCCAGAGGCTTTCAACCGCTATTTACGCCAAAGGCAAGATGGTATCTACTACCTGAGCGCCCTGCCCGCGGAAAATGATCCAATGCTCGAACGTGTGCGTAAAATCAGGAAGCGGGATCATCTATTTGTAGATACCCTTCAAGAATATTACGGAACTTTTGCAAAAACCATGGAGGCTCCCTATCAGGAATGGCGCGCTAGAAGCTATGAGGAGGTGCGGGAAATGCGCGAATTAAAGCGCAAGGCCCGCAACCACACGCTTATTGGCGCTGCCGCTATTATCGGCGGCATTGCCGCGGCCGGCTCAGGAGCCGGTAGTGCCCGGGCCGCGGGCCAGGTTGGGCTAGGTGCGGGAGGCTATCTGATCAAAAGTGCATTCGACCGCCGCGCGGATGCCAAAATGCACTTGGAGGCCCTACAGGAACTGGGGGATTCCATGGAGGCCGAGGTAGAGCCACAAATCGTTGAACTCGAGGATCGCACAGTAACCCTCACCGGTTCCGTAGAGAACCAATACAGACAGTGGCGAGAAATTTTGAAGGAAATCTACAACGCGGAAACCGGCTCATCGACTTCCAGTATCTAGAGACAAATAGGATATCTTTACAAATCAGATCTCAACAAAGCCGGCAAGCGGGTAGACCGACTGCCAACTATGCCACTGCCTGCCCTGAGAGACAGGCGCTGCAGTGTGGAGCCGCTTGTCTTGCTGAGGTGCAACACGCCACCACACTAGCCCGGCCACCTTTTCAAAGCACCCGAAATTTTCACTGGAGACATCAATAACACGGCGGAACCACTATGCAGCCCCGCAACAACTCCAAGGAAGATTCAGCCCCCATTGAACCCGCCGAATTCACCTTTGGCGGTGAGAGAGCGCACAGACCCGAAAACCCAATCGAAAGCGTTGACAATAACCAGCGGAGGCGATCTCACTGGCCAACAGCCATCGGCGTTGTATTGCTTTGTGCCTTAGTTGGTGTCTTTTGGGGATTGCCCAGAGTGGTAGACAAGCCGCAATTACGCCTGGGGGATACAGACAAGATTTCTGTAAAGGCCGGCGGACCCATCAAATCCAGTCAGGCTTCCCCATACAGCGATGCGGAGATTATGCAGCAGCGCCGAAACGTACAGGAGACGCTACAGGATATTCTCGCCCTCAAGGAAGAATTGCTGGAGCGGCGGGTGGAAGTATGGGCTCTCGAGGAATTCACTGCGGCTGAGGGTCTGGCGCTAGAGGCAGACGGAATTTACCGCAACCGGCAATTCCTGCAAGCGCTGGAAAAGTACAGGGAAGCCCTGCAGGCTCTGCAATCACTGCGTGAGAGTATCCCCGATCGCCTGGAAAAACATATCACTGAAGGAAACCAGGCTCTGGAAAAGGGCAATCGGGCGGCCGCAGTCGCCGCATTTCAACTGGTGCTGACTATTTCTGAGCACCACCCCAGAGGGTTAAAGGGGCTTGAGCGTGCAGATCGATTACCTCTGGCTTGGTGGAACTTTATTCATGGCAAAGCGGCTTATCTGGAAGGAAATCTGGATCTGGCAAAAAATACCTTGCAAAAAGCGCTCTCCGTCGACACCGAAACGGCGCCGGCAAAAGTGTTACTGAAAAAAGTTCTACAGGAAATTACTGAGCGGAATTATCAGGATGCCATGTCGGCAGGGTACGCCGCGATCGCGGGCAAGCGTTATGCCTCTGCAAAAAAATACTTTACGCAGGCACAGAAACTGAAACCGGATGCCAAAGCACCGGGCATCGGCCTGACCCAGGCCCACAGTGGTGTCGAGAGAGACGAAATTGATCGGTTATTTCGCCAGGCCCGTAAAGAGGAGAACAGAGAGGCTTGGCATGCGGCTTTACTCAGTTATACCACTCTTGTTAAAAAAGATGCCAGCCTGGTCGCTGCAATCACCGGAAAGGCCCGCGCCACTGCCAGAGCCCAACTCGATGACAAACTGCAGGATCTTCTCAAGGACCCCCTGACTCTGGGTGAACAAAAGCGCAATTCCCTGGCCCGACAGGTACTTGCAGATGCACGCACACTCAACGCACAGACACCGCGCTTACAACAGCAAATCAAGGATCTTGAGCATGCACTCACACAGGCAATGATTCCATTACCCGTACGCTTTAAGTCCGATAGCAGTACTCACGTCACTATTTATCATGTAGGCAGACTGGGCATCTTTGATAGGCGCGAAATTGCACTCAAACCCGGCCGCTATACGGCTGTAGGGACCCGTGAAGGCTATAGGGATGTGCGGCGCGAATTTATTGTTGTACCTGGTAAACCCGTCACAGAAATTGTCATCCAGTGTGCGGATAAAATAAACGGCGTCAATAACAGCTAGAAACAAGAACCCCACCCATGGCTATCGTTCTAAAAAATGACGATATTGTTGGGTAGTGGCACCGGAATGGAAATGGTTGCCCGTTGCCGCGAAATGAAGGATTTTGTGACAAACAACCTGTCAGGTCCACTATCTGCAGTGCCTGCGAGCTAAGCTTTGTTGCACACCGCAAGGCATCCACCCCTGTTTTCGCGACACCGGAGTATCCGTTTCGGCACAGGCGTACGACGCCAGAGCATTTGCGATAAGTCCATAAGTGCGCAGCCATAGGGAAGCAAACATGGCAGTGAAAGAGGCAGTACCTGTCCGCGATGTTGAATCTGCGCTCGATGATTCCCCCTTCATCGAACCGATCGGTTTTACGCCGGTACAGCTGAACACCACCCGCGCCCGCCTATTGCTCTCCAAGCGCGCCCTGGTTGTGTCGTCCTGTCTGGTACTGGGTCTACTCGCGCTCGTTTACCTGGTCAGTGCACGGTCTCTGATCTTCGATACCAAACCCGCCAATGCAAACGTCAGCATTAGTGGCCTTGCGCTTCCTCTGGGTGATGGCCATCTGGTATTGCCGGGCAGTTATCGCTATACCATCAGCGCCGAGGGTTATCTGCCTAAAAGTGGAGAGGTAGAGGTCACTGGCGATGGACACAGCCGCCACAGCGTAACCCTGGAAAAATTACCGGGTCGGCTGCAGGTGGAAAGTGATCCCGCGGTACCGATCAGAGTACTCATCAATGGTCATGAACTGCCCAATGAAAATGGGCTGGTAGAAAAAATTCCTGCCGGGATCATGCAAGTGACCGTGCTGTCTGATCGCTACCTGCCATTTACCCAGGAAATCGATATTGAGGGATTGGGCAATACCTATCGCCTGCAGGCAAAACTCCGCCCCGCCTGGGCCAATATACACATCAGCAGTAATCCTATCGGAGCCACAGTCACAGTCAAAGGGACCGTTCTCGGCACCACACCACTTACCGCTGAACTAATCGAGGGCAATCAAACGGTCTCTGTCTCACTTCCAGATCACAAGACAGTGGATATTCCCGTGGCGGTCACAGCCGGTGTGGATCAGACCCTGGCCACAGTACACCTGGGCCCGGCTGACGGGCTGCTGCGGGTCGTCACGGTTCCTGAGGGTGCCGGAGTCACTGTCAATGGCAAATTTCGCGGACACACACCCTTAAAACTGGAACTGCCGTCAGGGGAAATACATCGTCTGCGTTTTTTCAAGGACGGCTATAACTCGATCGAACACACCATTGACCTGGGTGCCGGTATGGAGCGCGATCTCAGTATCAATCTGAATGCGATCTATGGCAGAGTGCGTATAACCAGTGTCCCCGTCGATGCCGAGGTATATATCGATGGACAGTATGCAGGGATGAGTGGCCAGACGTTTAACCTCCCCGCCAGAAATCACAGTATCGTCGTGCGCAAGGAGGGTTACGCAGCGTTTGATACCAATATTATACCCAGTGCCAAACTGCAGCAGACTGTGCGTGCGGTCCTCCTCACTTCCGAGCAGGTACGCTGGGAGAAGGTGCCGTCGGAGTTTCGCCACGGCGCGGGCGGAACCATGAAACTGATGCGTCCCAATACCGTGTTTACCATGGGCTCTTCCCGCCGTGAACAGGGTCGCCGTGCCAATGAGGTCATGCGCAAAGTATCCCTCACCCGCCCTTTCTATATAGGCACGACGGAAGTTACCAACCGCGAGTACCGCCAATACAAACGTATGCACAGCTCGAGCCATGTCAGCGGCGTGAGCCTGGATAACGATAACCTGCCTGTTGTCAATGTCAGTTGGGCCGATGCCGCTCTTTTCTGCAACTGGCTGAGTCTGCGTGACGGTTTAACGCCGGTTTACCTGGCCGGGCAGGGACGGGTTATTGGATTTGACTCTGCGGCAAACGGCTACCGCCTGCCTACGGAAGCAGAGTGGGCCTGGCTGGCGCGCTATGACAACGGCACCATGCGCAAATACCCTTGGGGCGATACGCTTCCAGTCAGAGATAACTCCGGAAATTATGCCGACAGCCATGCGGCAAAACTGCTGCCAACCGTCATGCGCACATACAGCGACCGCTATTCGGCAACAGCCCCCGTCGCCAGCTACAGCGCCAATTCCCTGGGCATTCACGACTTGGGGGGCAATGTATCAGAGTGGATACACGATCTCTACACCATCGGTACAGGCCTCTCGACACGCCATGAAGAGGACCCTACGGGTCCGCAGGATGGTGATTACCATGTGATTCGCGGCTCCAGCTGGCGCCATTCCGGGCTGACAGAATTGCGCCTGTCTTACCGAGACTACGGAGAGACACCGCGCAATGATATCGGATTCAGAATAGCGCGCTGGATAGACTAGGAGGGTCATATGTTCCGCAACAATCTTATTCTTATCCTGTTCCTTTCACTGCCCCTTTTTGCCCAGGATAAACAGGACGCTGAAAAGGCATCGGACAATACCGTTGTACAACGAAAAACCGAGGTAGAGAAGAATAAAAATGCAGGGAAGCGCTCTGACGAATACAAGGCCTCAGAAGAAATTTCCGAGGACCTCTCGGTTTCCTATCCCGTGGATATATAGAAACGATTTACAAGAGTACAACCATGAACTTCAAGTCATCAGAGTTTGTTTTCCAACTATTCGCATTACTGGCTTCCATCATTCTTGTCCACGCGATCTATGTTGCCATTATCCGTCCCAATGCCGATGCATTAATCGAAGAGCAGTTAGCGCGTGAAGCTGCTGGTGAGACCTACGTGCAACAGCGCTCAATCTATATTGTGATGCGCGACTACGAACAGGAAGCCTGTTTTGTGCTGATGCTCTGGGCGATGGCGATTATGGTACTGAAGGCCCAGCGCAGTATACGTGAACGGAAATTACTCGACAAAGCGCTGCTGAATATCAGCGAGGGTACATCAATATTACCCGAGGACACCCGTGACCTCTCCCGTCCGATACAGGCACTTCCCGAAAGTGAGCGCAGCTTTCTTGTCCCCAGAGCCCTTCTCACCGCTCTGCAGCGGTTCGGATCAACACAAAATGTGGCGGCCGTTTCCAACTCAGTCAAAGAAGTTTGTGAAACTGAAGGTGACCGGCTCGATTCTGAACTGGCGATGGTCCGCTACATTACCTGGGCCATTCCCTCGATTGGCTTTATCGGCACTGTAAGGGGAATCGGCGAAGCACTTTCGCAGGCACACAAAGCTGTAGAAGGCGACATTGCCGGCGTTACCGTAAGCCTTGGCGTTGCCTTTAACTCCACGTTCATCGCTTTGGTGATCAGTATTGTCATTATGTTTTTTACCCACCAGTTGCAACTGATGCAGGAAAGACTGGTTTTGGACACGCAAAACTATTGTGACAACCGCCTGCTGAGATTTTTAAAAATCAGTTGACTGTTCACCAAACATCAGATTTTTTGGGTAGCCGCTGCGAGAGATAATCCATGGAACAAGGTGTCCTCGAAATAAATGACTGTGGTTTGAGGGTTTTCTCCGGTACTGTGGAAGTGCTGGAAAGCCCAGGTATTGCAGTGATTGAACCGCGCAGTATCCACGTAGGTACCGCGGCTCAAATGCGCGCACGCAGCCACCCCACACAGGTCAACAACCAGTTCTGGCACCGGTTGAGTCTTGAATCATTGAAATCCGAGAACCTGCGCTGTCGCCATCATGCGGATCTTGCCTACTGCCACCTGAAGGAGATCTGCGAACTTTGCGATATGCCCGACGAATTGGTTGTCGCCGTGCCCGGGAACTTTACCCGCGAGCAACTCGCACTGCTGCTCGGCGTGCTCAAGGAGAGCGGCATTCATACCGTCGGCCTGGTCGACGCCGCCACCGCCTGTACGGGAAACCTCTCCCCCACCGGTGTTCAGCTTCATGTCGAATTACAACTGCACCAGACTCTGGTGTCCCGCATTGAGGTGAATCAGCGGGCAACCGTCACGGCTGCGGAAGCCATCGCTGATGCCGGCTTGCATCATTTCCAGGAAGCCTGGGTACGCGTATTTACCGATGCGTTTATTATGCAATGCCGCTTTGATCCACTGCATTCCGCCGGATCTGAACAACAGCTCTACGATTTGATGCCGCAATGGGTAAATCGTGCTATGCAGCAGGGAGAAGTGCTAGCAGAGCTGGATGACCGCACGGCAAAAGCCACCCTCCGACAGCTGCAGGATGCCACTACCCCAATACTTTCACGAGTGCGGGCAATGATCGAAAACCTTGAGGAAAGCACCAGCGTGAAATTTATTTCACACCGCTGGGCAGAAATCCCCGGAGGCATCCAACTGGCGCAACGCATGTATCTCCTGCCCAGGGATTGCATCGCACAGTCCATCAACAGGCGTTGGAAGGAACTGCACAGTGACACCCCAGCGCTGCGTCTGACCAATAGTGTCAGTGCCCTGCCGGAAAGCGAGGTCACCGTGCAGGTGGATTGCCCATCTGAGACAGGGGCAACACATCTTCTGTACGGACATCGCGCGCTCGCTGCACACCAACCCCTCTTCGTCTTCTGGCACGAGGATAAATTTCAGGTGACTCCCACTCCACCTGAGCACCCCGCCGCAACCGTTACCAATCACGCTGGCAGGCTGGCGCTGCGGGTGGACGCCGGTGTGTGCCTGATGCTCAACGGAGAGGAGATTACAGCGCCGATCAATCTAAATGCCGGCGACAGAATTGGGATTGCGGACAGGCACGATGCGATAACCGCAATCAGTGTGGAGCACTATGAGACGTAAACAGCGTCGTTTTTCCACCTTCAGCCTCTCTTTTCTCGACATCATGTCCTGTGGTTTTGGTGCCGTGGCACTGATTTTCCTAATCATCAAGCATGGCTCTGATCACGAAATTGAAATCGAAGCCGAGAACCTGAGTGCCGAAGTCAATCTGCTGCAGGAAGAAGTTGAATTTGGCCGGGAACACCTGGTGCAAGCGCGCAATACCCTGGATACGGCCAGCGACGAGTTGGCCCAGGCACAGGGTCTCTCCCGCCGGATACTGGCGCACATAGAAGAGGTAAAAGGCAATATCGCCGAAGTCGACAGTGTCGACGAACAGGAAGACATCAAAAGGCTGCGAGACAAGCTGAAAAAGCTGGAGCAGGCCAAGAAAAATCTCGAGGAGGAAAACAAAAAGCTCGGCAATAATGTACGCAAGTATATCGGCGATGGCGATCGCCAGTACCTCACCGGTCTGCGCCTGGGGGGTAACCGCATTCTTATTCTACTGGATGCATCCGCCTCCATGCTGGGAGACGAACTGATAAAAATCATCCGCGCCCGAAATATGTCATCAAGGATCAAACGCCAAACCGAGAAATGGCGCAGGGCAGTCAATACGGTTTCCTGGCTAACGGCACAATTACCGCCGGATAGCCGGTACCAGATCTATACTTTCAATACAGCATTTCGCGCCGCTATCGCCGGCACGGAAGACCGCTGGCTCAATGTGGATGATCGCGACCAGCTGGATCAGGCCATCAAAGAGCTGGATGAGATAGTACCTGAAGACGGCACCAGCCTGGAAAGAGTTTTCAACGCCATTCACGCCATGACGCCTCTGCCGGATAATATCATTCTGATTACCGATGGTTTGCCCACCCAGGGAATGAAGCCACCTAGGGGCAGCACCATTTCCGGTAGAAACAGGCGCAATCTGTTCAAAAGCGCCGTCAAGGTGCTGCCCAAGAATATTCCCGTCAACATCATCCTGGCGCCCATGGAGGGAGATCCCTTCGCCGCCAGCGAATTCTGGAAACTGGCCATGCAGACTCAGGGCTCCTTTCTGGCCCCGTCGAGGGACTGGCCATGATAGGTTCAAGAAAAAAAAAGCGACAGGAAGAGTTCAGTATTTCCTTTCTCGATGTGATCTGCTGCGGATTCGGCGCCATCGTGCTGCTGTTGATGATCGCCAAAACTGCCGAACCCATTGTTCTGGAAGAGGTTGAGCTAGACCTGGAGGCTCAGGTCATTGAATTGCAGCAACAATTGATGGAAATCCGCGGGGAAACCACAGTGCTCAACCGCGATCTCAATGCCAAGCGCGAACAGATCGATATTGAGCGCAAGCGTATTGCCAACCTGCGCGGAGAACTGGAAGCACTGAAGGCAGTGTATGCCAGCAAAACTGAAGGCCAGCACGAGGAGGGCAGGCTGAAAGGCGAGCTGACCATCGCCCTGCAGACCATGACCGAGGAAATGCGTCGGTTACTCGGGGAAAACTACCAGCGTAAAAATAATGTCATCGGCGGAATTCCGGTAGACAGTGAATACATTCTTTTCATCATTGATACCTCGGGCAGTATGTTTAATTACGGCTGGGAACGCATGATGGAGGAAATGGTCAACACGCTGGACCTCTATCCCGAGGTCAAAGGTATCCAGATAATGAACGACATGGGCGACTACATGTTTTTCAATTACCGCAACAAGTGGATTCCGGATACTCCCGGTCGCCGCCAGGCTATCCTCAAGCGCCTCAAGAGCTGGAACCCGTTCAGTAACTCCAGCCCGGTGGAAGGCATTCAAAAAGCGGTGCGAAGTTTTTACGACCCCAGCAAGAAAATCAGCATTTATGTGTTGGGTGATGAATTCACCGGCAAGTCTATTCGCAATGTCATGATGGCTGTAGAGCGGGTAAATGCACGACATGGTGAAGGCAAACGCAATATCCGCATTCATGCGGTGGGGTTTCCAATACAGTTTTCCCGCCCGCCCCATTTGCAAACCACCGGACTTCGGTTTGCAGCCCTGATGCGGGAGCTCACTTACCGCAATGGCGGTACCTTTGTAGGGCTGAACGATTTCCGCTAGCTAACAGATAGTTGGAGAAGTTTATGAAGCACAGGATAAAGTGGAATTTCCCTGCCCCCCTGGTGGCAATGGCCGGTCTTTTGCTGCTGATGGCATCCTGCTCCCATACAGTACAGGTGGCGGATGATTACCCTACACCCGTAGGGGAACAAATCCCGCTTTCCGTGGGTATTTATCTCAGTGAGGACTTCAAGAATTACACCTATCGCGAAGACAGTGAAGATCGCGAGGAATGGAATATCAATACCGGCAGGGCACAGAAGAATCTGTTTGAAACGGTGCTCGGCTCCATGTTCTCCAATACTATTTCCCTGTCCCAGTTTCCGCAAAAAGTGCCCGCAAATGTTGAGATAGTCATAGTACCCGAAGTGCGGGAACTTCAATTTACTATGCCGCGGGAAACCAGGGTGAATATCTTCGAGGTGTGGATAAAATACGATATCAATGCCTATGACCCTCAGGGAGAGCAGCTCGCCAACTGGGTGATTACCGCCTATGGGAAAACCCCCACCGCCTTTCTGAAAACCCAGGAGCAAGCTTTGGCCCAGGCAATCAATATTGCCTTGCGTGACGCGGGAGCAACACTCTATACGGGTTTCGAGAAAGTGCCTGAACTGCGGGCATTTCTTTCCGGAAAGCTCAGATCCGCGTCCCTGCAGGAGTTCAAAGTGAAATCCAGTAAGATGGAATAGAGGGAGTATGTCGTGCTCAAACCAGTATTTATGACTACGCTGATTTTCCTAAGTGGTTGCACCACGATCGTTATCGATGAGTACCGGCGCAGTGACGGCGAACTTGCCATGGGTGACTCGGTTGTCATCCTGGGGCGCCGCCATTCCAGCGACTACGAAACAGAGCCCGACCTGATCTCCTGTGTCGGCAGCGAGCTGCACAACCCCGCATTGGGGGTCAATATTATTCCGGAAAAGGAATTTGTAGACATTATGTACCCCTGGTTTGAGCCGCGCACGGCGCCCATGCATGTGCGCTCGTTGGATCGCCTGCTGGAAAACGCAGGCGTGCGCGAGCGCATGGAGGCATATGGGGTGAAATATATAGTCTGGATAGACGGCTCTACCGAGACAACAGCCAGTGCCGGCTCCATCAGTTGTACCATCAGTACTGGCGGCGCGGGCTGTTTTGGTTTCGGTACTTGGGACAAGGAATCCGATTACGAGGCTTCTATCTGGGATTTTCGCGACCGGGAATTGTCTGGAAAATTAAGTGCGGATGCCAAGGGAACCTCCTATATGCCCGCCATTGTTATCCCGATTCCCCTGATTGCCAGAGTCAAAAACAATGCCTGTAAAGGGATGGCGGCACAACTGCAACAGTTCCTGGTACCATCGGGTGGTGCCAGTTCATAAACAGTATCGATCGGGAAAAAGCAAACCACTGGCACGATACATTCGGTACCGGGGGGAAGGTACTACCACCAGCCACTGACCGGTGCTCCTCCTTGAACTGCCGCAAGGATTGTACGCCAGGACACAGAGCCCAATAAATGTTGATCATCGAATCAATAAATACGCAGGGAGGTATAAGCCAATGAACCATCTTTACCAGCTGTTTGCCATTACGCTGATGTTAATCACTGCAGGATGTGCATTTAACCCGGCCACGAACCGACCGGACCTGGTATTCATGTCTGAGGACAAGGAGATCGCCATCGGCAAGGAGATGCACGAAAAACTGATTGAAAGCACCCCGATTTATCACGACCCCGTCCTCACGGCGTATGTCAACCATGTGGGGCAAAAAGTGGCCGCAGCCAGCGACAGGCCCGAGATCAAGTACCATTTCACCATTATCGATAGCCAGGATATCAATGCCTTTGCCCTACCCGGAGGCTATATTTATATTAACCGGGGCCTGCTGACCTATCTGCATTCTGAAGCCGAGATGGCGGCTGTCCTCGCCCATGAAATCGGCCATATCACCGCACGCCACGCAGTGCGCCAGAAAACGGCAGCCACCGGGGCCAATGTGGCATCGGTGCTTTCGGTACTGGTCACCGGCAGCGGTGTGGTCGGCGACGTGACCAACTTGTGGTCCACTGCCGCAGTAAAAGGGTACGGGCGTGAGATGGAGCTGGAAGCCGATCGGTTTGGCGCCCAGTATATGTTCAATGCAGGCTATGACCCCCAAGCCATGATGAATGTCATCGGCCTGCTAAAAGACCAGGAGACCTTTGCCCGGCGCCGTGCCCGCATAGAGGGCAAGAAACAACAGACCTACCACGGCGTCTTCTCCACCCACCCCCGCAACGATATCCGCCTGCAGGAAGTGATAAAAGCGGCCGGCAAATTACCTGAAGCGGATAGTGCCACCAAAGTGGCCTATTATCGGGAGAAAACCGATGGTCTGGTCTATGGAGACAACGCAAGGCAGTCGAAAAAAAACCGTTTTAATCACAAACGCCTGGGTTTTTCCCTCCTGTTTCCCGATGGCTGGACAGTGATAAATCAGCGCTCCGAAATTATTGGTACTGCCCCGGACAACCAGGCAACGATTACCATCAAGGTGGCCCAGCGCAATGGCAACCAGCCTGCGGATATGGCGCTTCGGGAGGAGTACGGTATACGCAAACTGGAACAGGATGAAAAGTTGGCACAATATAGGCTTGTGGGCCACACAGGGAAAATACCCGTTGCAGAAAAAGGGAATCACGCACCCGATAGAGTTGCAGTCATTTACTATGGGAGTCGACAGTTTATGCTGGAAGGCAAGGTGGCTGATCCGGCAACTCAGAACAAAGAATCCCTCGATGGCTACGACAACCTGTTTTTGACCAGCATTCGCAGCTTCCGCCCCCTGCGCAAAACGGATATGGTGAAAAAAGAAGTCAAGCGCCTGCGCTATGTAAAGGCAAATAAAAAAACCACTTTTTCCTCGCTGGCCAAGCATATGGAAATCGGTGATTACGCAGAGGAACAGCTGCGACTTTTAAATGGATACTACCCTCGCGGAGAACCCAAACCCGGCGAGTGGATCAAGATTGTGCAGTAATTGCCCCGGTTACCCGCATCTACACCAGGCAGCTGTTCTGCACCAGATCGCCTGCCCCGTTGACGCACAGGTCGCAACAAACACAATAATAGGAGGTCGGTGATGGACGGCTTGATGATGCAGTCACAACTCACTCTCACAGGGATTATTCACCAGGCACTGGGCAATGCACCAAACAGTGAAATCGTCTCGGTCACCGCTGACAATCCGAGACATCGCTGCACCTACCGGCAGGCTTTTGCACGTGCGGGCCAACTCGCCAGTGCACTGGCTGAACTCGGTGCAGTCAGTGGAGATCGTATCGGTACTCTAGCATGGAATGACCACCGGCATTTCGAACTCTACTATGCGACTTCCTGCAGCGGCCTCGTCTGCCATACCATTAACCCGCGTCTCTTCCCCGAGCAGATCGGCTATATTATCCAACACGCCGAAGACCGCTGGCTTTTTATCGACCCAGTCTTTGTACCACTTGTACAGGCCATGGCGGAAACACTCAGCGCGGTTGAAGGCATTATCGTCCTGACCGACAGAGTACATATGCCCGCAGATTTGCCACCGGGCTATTTCTGCTATGAAGAACTGCTCTCTTCCGGGTCGAGCGGATACCAGTGGCCGGATTTGTGCGAGGATAGCGCAGCAGCCCTCTGCTATACCTCAGGCACCACGGGTAAACCCAAGGGCGTGCTCTATTCCCACCGCGCGATGACCCTGCATACCTACGGTGTGCTGATGCCGGATGCCTTTGCCATCCGGCACAACGAAGCCATTCTTCCGGTCGTACCCATGTTCCACGTCAACGCCTGGGCCATCCCCTATGCGGCACCGGCAGTGGGCGCCAAACTGGTGCTGCCCGGCCCCAGGATGGGGTGCGGACAAACCCTGAGCAAACTGATACAGCAGGAGTCGGTGTCTATTGCCGCGGGTGTTCCCACCGTCTGGCTGGCGCTGCTCAAATACCTGCGCGAAAGTGGCGAAACCATTCCCAGCCTCAATCGCGTGGTGGTCGGCGGTTCCGCCTGCCCCTGGAGCATCATGGAGGAGTTCGAGCAGAAACACGGGGTCTACACCCACCACGCCTGGGGTATGACCGAGATGAGCCCGCTCGGCACCTACAACGCACGAGTAGCGGAGACAGTTCCACCAGAGGAAGCCAAAAACCTGCGCCTGAAACAGGGGCAGGCGGGGCTCGGCGTGGAGATGCGGATTCTCGATCCCCAGGGCAGCCCCCTGCCCCACAACGGCCGTGCCTTCGGTACCCTGCAGGTCCGCGGCCCCTGGGTCTGCGAACGCTATTACAAGGCGGAAACATCAGCTCTCAGCGCGGATGGCTGGTTTGATACCGGCGATGTCGCCACCATAGACCCCCTCGGTTACCTGACCATTACCGACCGTACCAAGGATGTCATCAAGTCCGGTGGCGAATGGATTTCCTCAATCGAACTGGAAAACTTCGCCATGACCCTGGACGGTGTCGCAGAGGCGGCGGTGATCGGTTTACCCCATGAAAAATGGGCGGAGCGCCCACTACTGGTGGTCGTACCCGAAGCGGGCGCCAGCCTCACCCCGGATACCCTCCTCGGCGCCTTCCAGAACCAGTTCGCCAAGTGGTGGATTCCCGATGACTGCGTAATCGCCGGTGCACTGCCCCACACAGCCACGGGCAAAATCAGTAAGAAAGCACTGCGGCAACAGTTTACAGAACACCTGTGGCCCAGGGAAGAAACCGTGTGATCAGCCAGCCAAATGCCTAGCCAGACCTGCAGCCGGGAAGTGCCTGAAAACCTGCCTGGTTGCAGGGAAAGCAGTCACCGGGCCCCACAGCCGGTTCAACCGGTCTCCGCCTTACACTGCGCGCCCTGCCCTGATATATTCCTGTCATATTCTTTTGCTAGAAAGGCTTGCATACCACTATGGGACGGCCTTGAAATGTTCAAAAAAACTCTACCTGTTTTACTCCTGTTTTTTTCCATGGCAGCGGGGCTCACTTGTGCAGAGAGCACGGAAAGTGGCGCCAAACACACCCTGGTGATTGCGCACCGCGGTGCATCGGCCTATTTGCCGGAACACACACTGGAGGCCAAATCCCTGGCCTACGTCATGCGCCCGGATTATATCGAGCAGGACCTGGTGCTCAGCAAGGATAATCACCTGATTGTCATGCATGACATCACCCTGGACAGCACCACGGATGTTGCCGAAGTATTCCCCGACCGCGCCCGGGAAGATGGCCACTTCTACACCATTGACTTCACCCTGGATGAGTTAAAAAAACTGCGGGTTAGCGAGGCTTTTGTTATGCGGGAGGATGGCCCCAAAGCCAGGTATCCGCATCGGTTTCCTGTGTGGAAATCCAGTTTCCAGCTCTCTACATTCGAGGAGGAAATCGAACTGATACAGGGGCTGAATAAATCCCTCGGCTACGATATCGGCATCTACCCGGAAATTAAGAAACCCTATTTCCACCATTGGGAGGGCAGGGATATTGCTGCCATTGCGCTGGATACACTCAAGCAATACGGATATACCAGCGGACAACAAAAAGTGTTCCTGCAGTGCTTCGACGCCGAGGAATTACAGCGCATCAAGCTTGAACTGATGCCGGCTCTCGCTATGGATCTGCCTCTGGTGCAGCTGATTGCTGAAACAAACTGGGGGGAAAAACGGATTGAAATTGACGGTACCATCCAACATTATGATTATGACTGGATGCTGGAGCCGGGCGGGTTGCGCAAGATCGCCACTTATGCAGACGGGATCGGCCCCTGGTACCCGATGCTGATGGAATTCAAGAACGGCCAGCCACGTGCAAACAATGTCGTGCGCCGCGCGCACCGCAGGCAGCTGCAGGTACATCCCTACACCTTCCGCGCCGATCCGGAAAAACTCCCGGAGGCGTTTGAGAACTTCAACCAGTTTTTATACTTCGCTGTAACCCAACTGCACGTCGATGGCCTCTTTACTGACCACCCGGATAAAGTAGTGAATTATCTGTCCAGCGTGCGCGGACGATCCCATACCAGGTAAGAGCCATCGGGAAAAGGGGGATTCCAGCTCGCCAATCCTACATCACCGTACTTGCAGGTCTGTAGACGGCAGTTTATTTAAATAGGCCATTCGAATAGTGAAATTCCATCCAGATATCCCTTACCCAACAAATCTTGAATGCCCCGGGAACAGTTTGCTGTTACCCTGATGTGTGGAAAATGGCTTCGCCAGCTGCTCGGGAGCTGAATTCATTGTCGCCTAAAGCTTCACATTGATTGAATTCATTGCAAAAAGGGATTACGGTAAATTTGCTGCTATAGCGCCTAGGCGCCTCACCGGCGCAGTCATAGAATTATACATGGATAAAAAATACCGCAACGATCATCGTTCAGCCCGCAAAGCGCCCTGTAACGACGGCGCTCGCGGGCATTACTACAAAAGCCAAACCAGGATTACACCATGACCGTAGGTGCTAGGCGTAAGCGCCACCCCCCGGTGCAGCAACACCGAGAAATGGCTAACCCCAACTCCAGATGTCTAGCGAGACTGTCTTGGATGATACGCCACACATTCGCCCGTCTTCAATAAATGCCTCCCTGAAGGCGCATTTTATGGGTCACTCCCGCCCCCCGACGACGAAGTCGTCATGCAGAGCATATACAAGTACAGGCGAGCTACAAGGTAAACTACGCCCATGTTATGACCATTATGTGCATCTACAATTGACCAGGCTAAAAGCACTAAAGATGTATACTTTCAAAGAATATGTAATTTATGAAGTTTTAAAACAAAAACATAAATTTTCTTGGATAAAAGCTCTAAAAAGAATACAAAATAACAGGGAAGCCAACTATATATTTTGGTATCGTGCAGCATATGTTTTATATCGGAAAAATAATTTTTTAGCAGATAAACTAGCCAAAAGAATAAACAAAAGAATAAGATTCAAGTATTGCTGCGACATTCATAGAGAAAGCAGCATAGATATTGGATTTTGTATTGGGCATTTGTCTGGAATAGTTATCAATCCCAAGACAAAGATTGGTAAAAATTGTAAAATTCGACAAAATACGACCATTGGAACGGTAAATGATGCAAGCTCAGAAGGTGTTGTAATCGGTGATAATGTCAACATTGGAGCAAATAGCTGCATCATTGGTGATGGCGTACGCATTGGCGATAATGTTACATTAGGGGCAATGAGCTTCGTAAATAAGGATATAGAGTCCAATACAACTTACATCACAAAAAAAGAATCAATAAAAAAGCAAAAACAGACAGCGTGCACATGACAAAGATTCCAGCGCATGCCTTTAGCACTTTGGCAAGATCACAGATAAGCAGGCTTGACTTATTATGGGTTGCTTGAGCAGCAGACCAAGAACAATCAGATGTGATCGATCGCGAAATACGTTATTTATGAGGCAGCAAAACGATTTGCTCGCCGCATAAGAAAATTGCCGTTGTTGCCGGAAACTAGGCTAGCCCGAATTTTGCACCACGTCAGATACAAAAACGACGGAAGGCCTGAGAGTGTAAATAATTCTGTGTAACCGCTCCTGCCAGTTGCTTATTGGTAGTCGGCGAGTGGACCACTGAACTCGATCATAAAGCGGTTTAGAGCTGGCTTCCAGTTACGGATTGGCATCGTCCATTTTTTTGAAGCAGCCTGCATAGCCAGGCACACCACCTTCATCGCGGCGTCGTCAGTAGGGAACACCTTGCGCTGCTTCGTGGCCTTGCGAATGACGCTGTTCAGAGACTCAATAGCGTTGGTGGTATAGATCACCTTGCGGATCTCCGGCGGATACTCAAACAGCGTAATCAAGTTTGGCCAGTGCGTGGCCCAAGACTTGCTAATCTGCGGGTAGGTGTCATCCCACTTCTCCGCGAAACGGTCTCGCTCCACCTGTGCAGCCGCTTCTGTGACCGCAGTATAGATTTCCTTCAGGTCAGCCGTAACCGCCTTGTAGTCCTTCCAGGAGACGTATTTCAGCGAGTTCCGCACCATGTGCACGATGCACAACTGAACCTTAGCCTCAGGGTATTCTGCAGCAATGGCTTCTGGAAAGCCTTTTAGCCCGTCTACACAGGCGATCAGGATATCTTCCAGACCGCGGTTCTTCAGTTCGGTGAGCACGGACAACCAGAACTTGCTTTGTGACCTTGGATACCAGGGCTGCAGAGACGTCGGCACCGTACATCTCTTTGAAGGCGTCGACGATGTCGCGGGTGCTCATGCCTCGTGCATACAGCGCGAGGATCTGGTCGTCCATCTGCGTTAAGCGGGTCTGCCTCTTGCGGACAAATTGGGGCTCGAAGGTACCTGCACGATCGCGGGGAGTGTTGATCTCCACATCCCCATGCTGGCCTTTTAGGCGCTTGGAACTGGTGCCGTTGCGGCTATTGCCGGAGTCGCGTCCGACGGAGTCGTGCTTGCTATAGCCGGGGTGCTCTTCAAGCTCAGCACCCAAGGCAGCCTCAACCGTCATCTTTACGAGCTTCTGGGTGAGGGTGTTGAGGTCAGCCTCGGACTTGATGCCCTTGGCCAGTTCGGTGGCATGCGCTTGCAGCTGCTGTTCGAAATCCTGATTATTCATGGTTTGCTCATGGTATTCTCCGGTTCAGAGTACGGAGGCATGAGCAGTTACACAATTTAATTTACACTCTCGAAGGCCTTATCATTACACAGTCAACCTCAATAATTGCATGCCCACTCTTTTCTTTGGATACCGGAAATAAACCTGACACTTCAAATCCGTACTTGCGATAAATATTCAAGCTCTCTGTGATGTCAGGCATGTTTTTGTAAATTTTCTTCAGAGCCATTTCAGATTGAAAGGTAGAGATATTTTTAATATTTCTTTGCCCGCCTGCAAATGCCTCGACATCAAATCCCTGAGTGTCTAATTTTAAATGAATTTTGGGCTGTACGGGCCCGCTGAAATTTTCTTCGATAAAGTTGTCCAGGGTTGATATTTTGACTATTCCTGAATTGCCAGCTTTTCCTCTTTCTTTAAGATAGTAGTCACTGTATTCATAAAAAGAAGAAAAGACATTATCAATATTGATCCTGAGCTCTCCACTTTCTCTTCCCAGGGCATAGTTATAGGAGAACCAATTTTTATCATCCTTGCTCGCTTCAATCAGTTCTTTATAGTACATTCTAACGGGCTCAAACGAGTGTATTTGTCCTTTGAAACCAATGGAGCGCAACAGCTTTCCATACTGCCCTCTGTTCGCTCCAACATCCAGAACGGTATCGATTTTAAAGTCGGCGAAAATTTTTTGTAAATGCCATTGTATTTTCAGAGCCTTCTCTTTTTTAACTATGTCATAGCCAAACAAATTGGCTAAAGGTCTAAACAAATTCATAGTTCAGTGGCACTTGATTAAGGCTTAGTAGTTCAGGCATATCCCACCACCTGCTGAAAAAATAAAGAAAGTTGATCAAAAGTGGTAAGATATTTTGAACAGTAAACGCAACAACCCATTTTAAAACCAATCATCATGGGCAACGGGTATACCCACCAACCCAGAGCTTGCCAACGTTTCCAAAGCAGTTAATGGACTCAGCTATGATCACCGGCAGCCTGGTGCTCTGGTCCTCCTACAGAAGGCTTTCACCACATTGGTTCATACCCATGCCGGGCGTACATATTACACATCCATAACCGCTTCTGGCGACCGTGGATTTAATCAAAGTGGGAGAAGTCAGCGGGCCGCTTCTCCATAAAGGCGGTTGCAGCCTCTTTAAATTCCTCGGAAGCCAGGCGCTCCTTGAAGTGGCGGCCCTCATTCTGGATAAATTCCAGGCCTTTTTCCTCGGTGGCTTGGCGCAGCAGTTGCTTGGTCAAACGCACTGCCGCAGGCGCCTTCGCTGCCAGCTCAGCAGCGGCTTCGCGGGCGCGAACAATTGCCTGCTCAGGCTCTACCGCAGCGTTACAAATACCAATTTCCACCGCATCCTCAGCCGAGAACTTCTTGCTGAGCAGCAGCAGTTCTGAGGCCTTGGCATGACCTGCAATACGGGGCAACAGGTAACTGGAACCATACTCCGGACACAATCCCAGGTTCACAAAAGGCATCTGGAACATGGCGTCTTCACCGGCGAAAGACAGGTCGCAGTGCAACAGCATAGTGGTGCCGATTCCCACTGCCGGGCCATTTACCGCTGCAACTACCGGTTTGGGAAAATTGTACAGCGCGCTCATAAACTGATATACCGGCGACGCTTCACCCTCTGCAGAGCCCCCGAGGAAATCCATCAGGTCATTGCCACTGGTGAAGTTGCCCCCGGCACCAGTGATGATAACCACTCGAATATCCCTGTTGTCGGCAGCACGGTTAAACAGCTCCGCCATGGCGGAATACATGGCCATGGTCAGGGCATTCTTGCGCTCGGGACGATTGATGGTAATTTCCAGTATACGATCACTGACGTGAGCCTGAATTTCCTCACATGCGCTTTGCATAGTATTCTCCGGGTTTGGAATCCAATGGGGCTGGCTGGCAGCCTTTCAGACTGGCCTGCGAGAAAGCTGTCTCACGCTAGCAACCCCTTTTTTTGGCGCTGTGCCGAGTCAATAACGGCGAGCCACCGGTTCAGAGAAGCCATAGTACCGGCTGCGCTCGCGTAAGCGAGTTCATAAACAACCACATTCGTTGACGGGAAGAGCCCGGCAGCCGCTGGCCGCCGGGTAAATTGGCTGGCATCTGGAGAACAGCGCCATTACAACCTCAACGCTGAATCCCTGCGCAGGGGCTGGCACATGCAGTGAACACCACCCCCACCGGGGGTAATCATGGAGATGTCCGGATCGATCACCTCCAGGCCGTGGGCGCGGCACTTGTCAGCCAGGTCGGTATTGGCCCTGGGCAGCATCACCCGGTCATTGCCCAGAGCCACTACGTTTACCCCCAGCTCCAGCACCTGCGGAAAGGGGATATCGATAATCTCAATATTACGGCTCTTGAACCACTGCACCAGGCTGAGCTCTACTGCATCGACACAGACAACCGCCAGCTTTTCCGCCAGCATCGCCACCATCACATCGATATGCAGGAAGAAGGGATCAAACTGGTAACCCTTCACTTCCCAGCCCTCTTTTTCCACCCAGCCCTGCATTTGTTTGAAGCCCTGGGAGCTGGTGCGCTCGCCAGAGTAACCGCACAGGATCACGCCCGGTTCCAGCAGCATAAAATCACCGCCCTCAAGGGAGCCCGCAGTAATCACATCGTAGATGGGGATTTCCAGTTCGACATACTTCTTGACAATGGGAACCCACTCACCGCGGCGCCAGGGACTGTACATCTGTGTCACAATAGGTCCCCAGGGAGTCATCACTGATGAATCGCGCCCATAGATCTGATACGGCAGGCTATTGTCAGCCGGGATCAGGTGCGTGTTCACCCCCGCATGGCGATAAGCATCCAGCATCTCTGTATGTTGGGCTTTTGCCACCTTGTGATCGAACTGCATGCCCAATCGCTCGGCGCGGCGGGCACTGGCATTGCCGGTGCGCCAGCTGAAGTTATCCACAGGCCCGATAAGAACATCGCGCAGCACACCGTATTCGGAATCCATGCCCCAGTGGTTAAGCGCAGCGGTACCGCCGTTATCCTTGCGGTACTTCAAGGTAAATTCACGCATCTGATCCATCCAACTCTTTTATGGCGGGCCACTGGCACCAGATGCCAGCAGCTCTTTTACTCACATCAAATGTTTACCGGCTCAGGCCAACTCCGCACTGGCGAGCATCGCTTGGAGCAATACATTGCAGCCAGCTTCAAGGTGCGCCGGTTCTGCGGACTCAGCCTCATTGTGGGAAAGCCCCCCGGCACAGGGGACAAAAATCATGGAGGCCGGGGCAACCCTGGAAACATAGACTGCATCGTGGCCGGCGCCGGAAACCATGCGGTGATGACTGTAACCCAACCGCTGTGCCGCACTGTGCACCGCTTCGATGCAGTCCTTATCAAAGGCCACTGGTGGTGAGTGCCACTCCTCACGCACAGTGATGGCAACGCCAGTGGCTTCCTGGACCTGCGCCGCCAGACGGTAGAGGGTACGGTGCAGATGCGTCAGGCCCTCCGGCGCGGGATGGCGCAAGTCCAAAGCCAGTACCACCTTTTCCGGCACGGTATTGCGGCTGCCCGGCTCGGCACGCAGATCGCCGCAGGTGATTCTGGCGTCGCCAGAGTAAGCCTTCACTTCGGCATAAAGCCTCTCACAAAGCCCGGACAGGGCCTGTACCGGATCGCGGCGGTCCTCCATAGGCGTGGGACCGGCGTGACAGGGTGTGCCGGAGAAGGTGACATCGTACCAGCGGATACCCTGTACTCCGGTCACCACGCCAATCACCTGATTCTGCTTTTCCAGAACCGGTCCCTGCTCGATATGGGCTTCAAAAGCCGCCTTGATCTGGGTGGGTTGGGCCGGCTCTGATCCCAGGTAACCGATACGCGCCAGTTCCTCCCCGATACTTTTGCCGGCTTTGTCCCTGCGACTGTGGCCATACTCAAGACTGAATTCTCCTGCCCATACTCCAGAGCCCACCATCGCCGGGGAAAAACGTGCTCCCTCCTCATTGGTCCACACCACCAGTTCCAGCGGCGCTCTGGTCCTGACCCCCTTTCCCTCCAGGGTACGCAGCACCTCCAGGCCCGCCAGCACGCCGTACACACCGTCGAACTTGCCACCGGTAGGCTGGGTATCCAGATGTGACCCTGTCATGACTGCGGGCAGGCTGTTGTCGACCCCGGGGCGCCGGGCAAAGAGATTTCCCATACGATCCACACGGATCTCACAACCGATTTCCCGGCACCAGCGCACGAACAGATCGCGCCCCTCGCGATCCTCATCGGTGAGTGCCTGGCGGTTGCAACCCCCGGCCGGGGTCGCGCCAATTTCAGCCATTGCCATCAGGCTGCGCCACAGACGGGCGCCATCAACGCGCAGTTGTTGTGCGGGATTTTTCATGCAAAGAACTCCGGACCGGGTATTGCGCAATATACTAATCAATCTGCCGAAACTTTTGTTTTGATCCGGGCGGGTGAAAGTGCGCATTATTTCGTGATTGATCAAAACCTGACCAGGACGCAATCCACATGCCTCTTACCTATAGCAGTTACCTTCAGTTAGATGCGCTTTTACAGTGTCAAAAGCCGCTCTCAGAGGGCCCGGAGCACGACGAATTACTGTTTATTGTGATTCACCAAAGCTATGAGCTTTGGTTCAAGCAAATGCTCCATGAGCTGGATTACCTGGTGCGCCTGTTCAATGCCGGTGAGCGCAACCGCGCCCTGCATACCCTCAAGCGGGTGGATGCAATTTACCGCACCCTGATCCAGCAGGTGGATATCCTCGAGACCCTGACCCCACTCGAATTCCTCTCCTTTCGGGACCGCCTCTCCAGTGCCAGCGGTTTCCAGTCCTTTCAGTTCCGTGAACTGGAGTTCCTGTATGGCGCCAAGGACCCAAAGAAACTGGACAACTATACACCGGGTTGCGAACACTACCGCCGCTTGCACCAACGTCTGGCCTCCCCGACACTCTGGGATGCTTTCCTAAGATTCCTTGTTCATGAGGGACACCAGGTACCCAAAAGTGTATTGGAGAGGGATGTCAGCCAGGTTGCGGAGCCTTCTCCAGCCGTGCAGAACATACTGATCGATATTTACCGCAATGACCCCCTGGTTAGCGAGATCTGCGAGGCCCTGGTGGATATCGATATTTCCCTGCAGCAGTGGCGCTACCGGCATGTGAAGATGGTGGAGCGCACCATTGGCAGCAAAAGCGGCACCGGGGGCTCCAGTGGCGTTGGCTACCTGCAGAGTACCTTGCACAAGACGGTGTTTCCCGATTTGTGGGCTATCCGCTCGGAATTCTGACCGCAGGCGCTGGCGATCGGCCCGCTTGGGCTATAGCGGGCAGGGGCCACACAAAGGATGTATTTGCGGGAAAAGCCGCCCTCTGTCATGGACCGACACCATTGTGGTACATAAAAAAAGCCAGCGGATCGCTGGCTTTTTTGACTCAGTACAAGCCGCACTCAGTTTTCGGAAGGAACCAGGGATACCTGTATGCCCGGGCTAACTTCCTTGGCCGCATCCGCGATCTGTACATAGGTATCGGCACTGGACTTGTTGTGCGCACGCACAATCACAATGGCCTCGGGGTTCTCGGCGTACAACTGGGCAATGCGGGCGCGCACGGCACGGGTATCAATACGGCTGCCACCCAGGGTGATCTCGTCATTGGCATCCACCATCAGCAGGATGTTCTTATTATCCTCATTAGTTCTCTGATCAGTCTCATTCGGGTCCGGCACATTGACATCCAACGCCTTCTCTTTCACAAAGGACGCCGTCACAATAAAGAAGATCAGCATGATAAATACAACGTCCAGCATGGGCGTCAGGTCGATATCCGCCTTTTCTTCTTCTACGGCCTTTCCGCGTCTTCTACTCATAAAACACCGTGCAGTTATCAAATATCAAGGGTGCCGGTTTAACCGGTCTGATCAGGAGGGCAAGATTGCCGCGAATTGGCAAGCATTGCAAGCACAACCTATTACCCGAAAAAATAACTATTGTAAATCAATAAGTTATGTAAAAAAACCACACTGGCAGGTTATTTTTTGAGCAACAAATCCGATTAGCGCTGTTTCAGGTAACACTGGTAATCCGGCACCTCCCGGCCAAAGGAGCGCTCCATCAGGGCGGACTGCACCATCATATCGGCACTGCTCGAATTACAGGCCACGGGAATATTCCACACCGCTGCAATGCGCAACAGCGCCTTGACATCCGGATCGTGGGGCATGGGCTCAAAGGGGTCCCAGAAGAAGACAAGAAAGTCCACCTTGCCTTCGCTGATCCGCGCTCCCAACTGTTGGTCACCGCCAAGGGGGCCGCTCAGCAGCTTTTCGACTTTCAGACCGGTAGCGGCCTCTATTTTGCCCCCCGTGGTCCCTGTGGCCAGAAGGTAATGCTTCTGCAGCGATATGCGATGCCGGGAGCACCATTGGATCATCGCACTCTTGCGATGATCGTGGGCAACCAGGGCAACTCGCTTGTTGGCCGGTAGGGGTTTAGTAATAAATTCCATCTGCTCCTCAACGCGGGGGACAGTCCCCAGCAATCCTATAGTATCCCAATTTCTCCAGCCTGCGCGTCTTTTCCCAAGTCAGGGCGGTTTAGGTACCCCCCCTACTTTCACCCTACAATCCCCTCAATCGCCGGGTCAACCGCCGGAGGGCTCTCCCGTGCACCATCGGTACCCCCCAGATCGTTCGCCTACAGAGACCGGAATCTCGCCGTAAAATGCCGCAACACCGGAGGTTCGTATTCAAATTCCAGGCCCTTTAACCGGTGGGCCCGCTTTTGCAGCTCGATAATGGCTTCTGCGATATAGTCCATATGATCATTGGTATAAACCCGACGAGGAATCGTCAGGCGCATCAATTCCAGTTCTGCCTTCTTCTGCTGCCCGGTTTCCGGATCCCGTCCCAGCAGCAGCGATCCGATCTCCACTGCGCGAATCCCCGCCTCCAGATACAGCGCATTGGCCAATACCTGTGCGGGAAATTGTTCCGGCGAGATCTGCGGTAACATTTTGGCGGCATCCACAAAAACCGCATGGCCCCCGGTAGGGTATTGAATGGGTACCCCCCCTTCCCGCAGCCGTTCTCCCAGATAGGCCACCTGGCCAATGCGGTAATGCAGAAAATGTACATCCGCGGCCTCGTAGAGTCCGCGCGCCAACGCCTCCATATCGCGCCCGGCCATACCGCCATAGGTCACAAAGCCCTCCATGGGCACACAGCGGGTACGCACCGCCTGGAAAAGCTCCTCATGATCGCGAATGCAGCAGAGACCCCCAATATTCACCATAGGGTCTTTCTTTGCCGACAGGGTCAGCATATCGCCGTAGCGGTACATTTCGCGAATGATCTCAAGGATTGATTTGTCCCCGTAACCCGCTTCTCGTTGTTGGATAAAGTAGGCATTCTCGCAATACCGCGCTGAATCGATCACCACCGGAATATCGTATCCGGTAGCGATTTCGTAAACCGCCCGCATATTCGCCATGGAAACCGGCTGCCCGCCAGCGCTGTTACAGGTCACCGTGGTAATAATTGCACAGATATTTTGCGACCCGTGCGCCTCAATGGTGTTCACCAGTTTATGTAAATCAAAGTTACCTTTCCAATCGTAGGCGGTCGTGGTATCAAATGCGCGCTCATCCACCACATTGACCGCTTTGCCACCATTGAGCTCAATGTGACCGGCGGTAGTGTCAAAATGATAGTTTGAGACAAATACCGGCGTGGTGCCGCCGCGGACCTGGCGCATGCGCTCTATCAGCGCCGGAAACAGCATCTGCTCTGCCCCCCGGCCCTGGTGCGCGGGCACGGTTAACTGATAGCCAAAGAAATGCTCAACGGCCTTGCAAAGATTGTAATAATTGCGGCTGCCCGCATAGGACTCATCCCCCAGCATCAACCCCGCCCACTGGTTATCACTCATGGCACCTGTGCCAGAGTCAGTGAGCAAGTCAATATAGACATCATCACTGCGCAGTAGGAAAGGGTTCAGGCCCGCTTGCACCAGGGCTACTTCACGGTCTGCCCGGGTTGTCATTTTGATCGGCTCAACCATCTTGATGCGGAAGGGTTCAGGAATACGCTTCATGGTTATTGTCCTCGTAAATCCATCCAGCGCCCTTGGTACCGAAACTGCCACTGGAACTGCCTATTGTTACAGGAATTCCAGTGTACAGTCGAAGAAAGGAATAGGCCATGGCGATACGCCCGGGTTTACCTGTACATAAAAAGAGGATGCTCCCCAGCGGTATCACGGATCCGCAACCCTCTCTGCCATGGCAATGCCACCTTGCGCTTCTATAGGCAGACTCGCTGGCAATGTCTTCGCTCAAGGCCTGTGTCTTTTTATAGAAGTCTGTGCATGCCCTGCCAGTTTTGCCCGCCAAAATGACCCGGCTCTCAAACAATCTACACAGGGGGTCCACAGGTCCTGAAGAGTAAGGCGGCAGAACAAAATGTCATTGCGGCCGATCAGTGCCTTTGGCGCATCGGCAAGGCCATGCAATTTCGTCACTGCTGCAAGAACCGTTGTCGAGAAGAGCGGGAAAGACCTACTGGATTGCTGGATGTATTGAACAAAATGGAAAAACATACAAAATAGCGCGCAGCGGGATAGTTGAAAGCATTTGAGCCCTCCCTGCTTAATCGACAGGTCTCCAAAACCACTGCGAGGGTATCCCGAGGTAACGGCTCAACTATTCGATGTATTGTACTGTTTGCGAATACTTGCCACACCAGTAAGAGAGAAAAAGCCGGTTGCCATACGGGCACCTGAATAAACATCAAAAGCATCTGAGAACGCGCCCACAGATCAAAAATCGGTAAAAAGAGCATTTTTTTCTTTATTTAACAAAATTTCTTATAAAACACTTGCATTTAGGTATATAAATAAGCTGCAATTAGCGCCGCTCGCTTGGGGGGACTCACTATCAATTGTTTTTTGCTGAGTAAAAGTGGTTTGAACGATGTAGATAACCACAGAGGTGGCTGAGAATAATTGATAGGAATACCCCCATTTCTAGAACAATTCTTTTCACAGGGATATATATAATGGCTAGCAAGAAAGTACCCAAAACCGCTATCGATAACGTTGCCAAACTGGAAGCAGAGCTGCTCTCCCTTACCGCCAAACTGGCAAGTGCCCGTCTCAAGCAAGAGAAGGATGCGATTGGCAGAGTGGAAAAATTGGCAAAAGACGCCAAGAAAGCCGTCGTAAAGGCGAAAACCGCCCAACAAAAGCTGGCTGCCGTAAGAGCCAAGAAAAAAACTCCTGCCCAACAGCGGCAGCTTCAGAAAGCCCGTGATGACGTCGCAGCGGCCAAAACCGTTGCAGTTGAAATCAAGGGTGCTGCGGCAGAAGCCAAAGAGAAGCTGGCTACGATCAAAGTCGCAAACAAGCTCGCCTCTCAGGTAGCCAAGATTGTCGCCAAAGAGGAAGCGGCTATTGCCAAGAAACTGGCTGCTGCAGAGAAAAAGAAAGCTGTTTCTGAAGCCAAAAAAGCTGCTGCTGCTGCCAAGAAGGCCGCTGCCGCGGAGAAAAAGCAAGCCGCTGCACAGAAAAAAGCCGCTGTAAAGAAAAAGCCCGGCCGCCCGGCCAAAAGTGAGGCTGCCAAGAAAAAACCGGGGCGTCCCAGAAAAGCTGATACCGCAGCCACTCCGGCAAAACGTGGTCGTGGACGTCCACCAAAGGCCGAAACCGTCAGCAAGAAACCGGGACGCCCGGCCAAAAGCGCAACGGCCAAGAGAAAGCCAGGGCGCCCAAAGAAAGCTGAGAGCGCAACTGCAGCAGCCGCTCCAGCAAAGCGTGGCCGCGGCCGGCCGCCAAAGGCCAAGTGAAATATCCGGCTGGGGTGTGAAAACTCCGGCCGGTTCATGCCCCGGCTCCGTCGGGGTACAACCTCATAACCACCGCTCAGTGCCTCAGCCTGACCGCTTCAATCCGGTGGTCCTCCCCCAACAAAAAAACACAATCTGCCCACTCGGGCATCTCCGCAATCAAATTGCGGGTTATCCTTTCGTAGTGCTGCACAAAGCGCAGCAATTCCCTGTCCTGCAAGCCCTTGCCGCCAGTTTGTTCACGCAGCTTTTGCTCCTGTAACTTCCGCCACTCGAGAATAGATTCCATACTCGGCGCTTTCAGCATCACTATCACCTCGGGCAATGCAAACAGATCCCGATAAGGACCTGCAAGCTGCCAGTTGATAAAGTGCCTCCAGGTACCGGAGGCATCTTCTGACTGCTCCAGAGCATTCAATGGGAAAACCGGATTGAGCGATGGTTTGGCCCCCAGGCACCACCCTTCCAGCAATACAATATCAACCGGACCCGTGTGTTGCGGCCAGGCAGCACGAGGTACACGCTCATCGAGAGATTTGTCAAAACGCGGTAAGGGCGTCACTGACTGCGCCCCTGCCCTACAGAGGGCGTTGAGAGTGTCAATGCCCAGCTGTACGTCGTGCGTACCCGGCACCCCACGGGTCAACAGGAGGGGGTGTATTCCGCGCGCGAGCTGCTGTCGCTCGGCGCGGGTGAGGTAGAGATCATCCAAAGAGAGTGTGCAGCAGTGGTTGCCCAACTCGGTCAACACAATTTGAAGAAAATCAGTCAGTGTGGACTTCCCCGTGCCCTGGCCACCACTGATACCCACAATCAACGTTTTCCCCGGCCTATGCCGCTCCCGCAACCATAGTGTGAGGGGCAGGTAATGGTCTCTTACTACCCGATGAAATACAGCCGGTAATCGGTGCTGCCGAATAAAACCCTCAATGACCTCACCGGGAAGTTTGCCTGCGAGTTTCTGACTGTGCGCGATAAGCTGTCGGGGCCAGGCATTGACCATGTTCGATTCCTCTCAAAAGCTACTGGTACAGACAACGGCGCTAGCGCTGGCCTCTAAACGCGGCAACAGGTAGCCAGCGGCGCACATGCCCCGGCAGCACCAACATCACCGGTGTCACCAACAGTGTGAGCAGCGTGGAAAAAGAGAGGCCATAGACAATGGCACTGGCAAGTTTGACCCAGAACGAGGCAATAACCCCATCGACCACCACATTCCTGCCCACCATATCCACACTCACCCCCAGCGCCAATGGCAACAGCCCTAAAATGGTGGTGGCGGTGGTCAGAAATACCGGGCGCAGTCTCTGCGTCGCCGCTTTGAGCACAGCCTGAGTCGTGCTGAGTTGGGACTCCTGCTTGCGAACAAAATTGTAGGTATCAATTAGTACAATGTTGTTGTTTACGACAATACCCGCAAGGGCAACGATCCCAACCCCAGTCATAATTACACTGAAAGTACTCTGGGTAAGCAGAAGACCAAGCAGGACTCCAGTGGTGGACATAATCACAGAGGACAGGATTAGCAGGGACTGGTAAAAGCTATTGAATTGCGTCACCAGCAAAATAAACATCAGAAACAACGCGAGCAGGAAAGCCACACCCAAAAACTGAAAAGAGGCATTCTGCTCCTCATCGGCGCCTCTGAACAACAACGCAATACCCGGGTCCACCGGATTGCGCTTCAACCATGCCCGGATTTCCTTCACCTTGTCGTCCGGCAGCACACCCTCCTGTGCATCCGCCTTGACTTGCATACGGGTAATGCCATTAATCCGCTCAATGTTATCCACTCTGGGCATCGCTTCGGTGTGTACGAAACTGCTGACAGGCACTGTGCCACGTTCGGTATTTACTTTCAGGTCATCCAACGCGGCAAGTCCGCGGGCGCTCTGTGGATACCGAATGCGAATGTCCACCTCTTCATCCGTATCATCTGGGCGATATTCAGCCACACGAACGCCATTGGTTACCAGCTGCACTGCGCGTCCCACTTCAGTAAGATCGGCCCCATACAAGGCCGCTTTGGCGCGATCCACCCGCACCTCCCACTGAATACCTGGCACCGGGGCCGTACTCACGATATCTCTAAGACCATCGAATTCGTCCTCCATGGCCCGCTGCAGGCGCTGGGTTTCCAGCAGTAGTTTTTCATAATCCTGTCCGCGCAACTCCAGCACAATATCCTTACCGACCGGGGGGCCCCCTTCCATCACATTAGCGGTCACTTTGATTCCGGCAAAACTGGCGGTACGCGCGCGAATATCCGCAAAGATAGCGCCGCTGCGACGCTCGCGCGCCTCTGCAGGCAACAGCTCCACTAACAAGTTGGCAATCTGGTCCGGCGCCCGGTCCGTTTTGCCGGATATCCCCCCGGAGCCTATGGTCGTATGGGCAATACGCACCTCGGGTACAGCAAGTATCGCCTGTTCCACCTGTGCCACCAGCACTTTCTTTTCCGCCATGGATAAGTTGCCCTGAGCCCGAACCTCCACATTGCCGTATTGCTCCTCGGTCTCGGTAAAAAACTCGACCCCGGCTCCATAGCGGCCAAAGCCAATAAAAATCCCAACAAGTACCGCAATGGTGACCGCAAAGGCAGTGGCAGGACGGCGCAGAATCAACATCAACAGGCGGGCATAGTGTCCCGTAATGCCCGCCAGGGCCGTAGGCTGCCCCTCCTCCAGTTGCCTCAGGTAACCCCGGGTGGACGCGCTCAGATGACTCTTGCCAAACAGGGAGCCCAGCACTGGGGCGAAAAAGAGTGCGTATAAGAGAGAACCAGCCAATACAGCGAAAACCGTGACCGGCAGATAGCGCATAAACTCCCCTACCACACCCGGCCAAAACATAATGGGCAGAAATGCGGCGAGCGTTGTTGCAGTGGAAGCGACTACCGGCCAGAACATACGGGTTGCCGAGGCGATATAGGCGCTGCGCGCGCTCAAACCCTCGGCCATCTTGCGATCGGCAAATTCGGTAATCACGATGGAACCGTCGATCAGCATCCCCAGTGCCAGCAACATACCGAACATCACCATAAAATTGAAGGAATAGCCCAACAACCAAGTGACAATAGCGCCAAATAACAGCGAGAAAGGCACGCCCAATCCCACCAATATCCCCGAGCGAAAACCCAGTGCAGCAACCACAATAATCATTACCAACAGCATAGCGGTGAGAATATTGCCCTGCATTTCGCTGACCATATCCCGCGCGAAATTGGATTGGTCAAATACAAATTTCACCTCCATGTCCCGGGGCAATGCCCCCATCTCTTCCAGTACAACCTCCCTGACCCGGTCCGTCACATCGACAGAGCTGGCATCACTGCGCTTCTTGACATTGATAGCAAGGCCGGGGACGCCATTGATACTGGTATAACTGGCCGCATCCTTAAAAGTGCGCCGGATGTCGGTAACATTCCCCAGAGTTACCACGCCATCTCGAGAGGTTTTTAAGGGGATGTCATAGACATCCCGCGCCGTTTCGATAAGCCCCGGAACCTTTACAGAAAAGCGGCCGCGTTCTGTATCCAGCTCACCGGCGGGAATCATCAGATTATTGCCCAGCACCGCATTGATCAGTTCGGCGCTGGTCACCTGGTAGTGTTCCAAACGCACGGGGTCAATAGTGATCTCGACTACCTCTTCGCGATTACCGCGCAGATCCGCACTCAATACATCGCTGATATTTTCGATCTTGCGCTTCAACCGCTGGGCACTACTCAACAAAGTGCGCTCACTGAGCTTCTCCCCGGAAAGGGTAACCACGATTGTGGGGAATGGCTGTGCCGAGACCTCTTCAACTGTCGGTTCCTCAGCATCCCGAGGCAATTCCGCTCTGGCCCTCTCCACCGCATTGCGAATATCGTCAACCGCATCATCCACATTGATTGCAGAGTCGAACTCCACCACAATATATGCGAGTGATTCGCGGGCAACCGCTATCACTTCCACAACACCCTCAACCGCCCGTATCTCCTGCTCCAGCGGGCGCACCAGCAATCGCACACCATCCTCGGGAGAAATTCCTTCATGGGTGACCTGCACTATCACAAAGGGAGGGTTGACTTCGGGGCTGGATTCAATCGTCATCGCGCTGCGCGCCACCAACCCAATCAGAATGATCAGCAACATCAGACTGAGCGTACTGCGATTTCGCTCAATCCCGTTTTTCAGTATCTTCACCGCTGGTTACCCCTCTCGGCGGGGTGCTGCTCAGCGGTTGGCATTAAGACTGACCCCGGTGGGATATCATCGGGCCGGGAGGCACTGTCGACATCCTGCTCGGGCGCAATCATTTCCACCTGGACAAGATCGCCGGTGCTGACATATTCCTGGCCAACGGTGATCAGGGTAGCTTGATGTGGCAGGCCACCGACCCAAACGCTCCCATCCTCATCGCCTACAAGGGTGACTTTGACAAATTCCACACGATCATCGGCATCGAGAATACGCACGCCCAGTTCGCCGCGATCATCCAGCGTCAACAGGGAGGCGTTAATGCGATGCGCCATGATCTCTCCCGTGGGCAGTGCCAAACGCCCGCTCAACCCACCGCGCAACTTATTGCCGGGGTTGTGTACCGCCATCTCGACCCGGTAGGCACGCGTGATTTCCTGAGCCTGTTGGCTGATATAACGCAGTGTGCCCTGCACCGGAATACCCCCCTGCAATTGTGCGCTGGCAGAGCCACCGGGAATCAGGTTACCCACCTGGTTTTCCGCCACCTCACCGACCACCAGTATCGGGTCCAGATCCAGCACGGTTGCACAGGTTTCACCGCGGCGAATAAAATCCCCCAACTCCACCGCTCGACTGTTCACCACCCCGTCAAATGGCGCTCGGATCTTAAGGTCATCCACCGACACTTTCGCCCGAACGTAATCTCGTTTGGCAAGGGCCAGGGCAACCTGCTGCTGGGCCATGGCCGCCTCAGCCAGCAAACCTTGCTTTTTCAGATTCAGGGCACCGGCGTAATCCAGTTCAGCCTTGCGCTGTGCCGCCTCGGCAAGAGCGAGTTGCTCCTGGCGGTCCTCCGCCCCAATCTCACAAATCACTTCCCCCTGCCGTACAATGCTTCCCTCCGCCACCGGAAGACGGGTAATCACCCCATCCAACTCCGCGCGCAGACGCACACTGCGGTTGGCTTCGGTATAACCATTGACTAGTACCTGCGTAATAAAAGACTGGGCGCCGATTTGCCGGGCCTGAACCCGCTGGGAAGCCCCGGGCCTGGTCATTGTTGCCTCACCGGCTTCCCCGTCCCCGGTGCCCTGATTGTCCGGAAGTAGTACACCGCTCAATAGCCAGGCGGCAGCCAAAAGGGCGACAAGCGCTGCCACCCGATAGTTGTGGTTGGACCAGATGGACGCCAGTGAACTTATCATTCAAAAAACCTGTTGAGAAAAACAAAGCGATCAGTGTAAGAATGGAAACTGCGCTTAATCACGCTGATCATCGCAGCACCCTGCACTGGTCAAATTTTACATAGTGAGAACTGATTCCAAAAATAAATTCTCAACGCAAAGTGCGTGCCCTGTCCGCAAACCCAGCGGCACAGCTGCGCTACAAGCGCACTTTTTCACGATTGTTTGAGAGATTCATATGGCGGGTTCAGGGACCCGCCATCGGCAGGGATATCCATCGGCTCGGCTGGTTTGCGCAAAACCCTCTGCGCCGCCGCCCTACAACGCGCCAGAATATTACCGGTGGAGAGGGCCGGCGGCCAGACCCCAGGCAGAACAGTCGCTTGTGCCGGGTCAAGAGAGCATCGATTCCAGAAAATCCTGCATATCCGACTCACCATCTACCAACTCGCCGGAACCAAACTCCGCATTCCAGTCCAGCAGAATGCGCGCCAACCCACGGGCCTGTTCCGACAATGCCAGCAATTCCTCCCGGCAGCGCTTGGGGCCCGTGTAGAGTTTAATTTTGCGGTGGTTGTCGGCCAGCTGGTGACTCGGGTACTTCGAGCGATAGACTTCCAGCTTCCAGCGCAATGAGTGCACCATATTGCGGTAAAAAATCAGTTTTGCTGGCAACTGCAACAGAGAGAGGTCATCCAGATCACTAAACAGCGTGCAATCCAGGCCCAGTACCTGGGTGTCTCGGCTGTGACGCGAAGCGAGCACGTTGGCGCTGCGGGGTTCCGATAGCAGCATGGACAGATCGCCAAACAACTCTCCCGGGCGAATCACCGCCAGGAGGCGCTCACCAGCCATTTCCGCTATTTCGCCGGCGGTATCCACATGCACCTGCAACTCGCCCCGCAGCAAGAAATAAAGCCACTGATCCACCTCTCCGGCACGGAGCAATTGCTCTCGCGGCTGTAAACTGACCAATCGGGATCGCTTGAGCAAAACAGTGTACTGCCACTCACTGGAAGCGCGGATATCACGAAACAGATGAATAGTGTTGAGCAACCGATCCACGGCATCCCGTGGGTAATCGATCAGAGGTTTGATTTCCATGTGTGCTACAAATTAGTGAAAAGATTCCGTTTTTTGGAAAGTGCGGTTGAAGCCACTTTATAAAACCGAATTCTATACGATATTGATCCGCCACACCCAACTTCAGAAGTGACGATCATTTCCAGCACCCACTTTCGGTACCAGACAAAAAGACATTGCAGCCATTTCGGACTTGAACTCCATCACAGTTGCAGTAGAGTTAGAAAAAACGGAGAGCACACTGTGCTCACTCACGCTTGAACCGCGCACTGTGTTACTCGGCTCTTGCACTTCTGGGAGGGACCCCAAATTCTTATTTGCCGGAACTTTTGCCTCCGGACTTCCAGGCGCTGTGGAACAATGAAACCGATAAAAACTGTCGTCTCACTCTTGCTAATCACCGTCACGGTATCCGCCAAAGCGGTACCGCTTCTGAACGGTCTTGCAGTCGAAAAACAATTCAACAAGGACCTCTATATCGCCGCCGTTTATTCGGAAACCCTCACAGATGAAACGGCCATCCTGCTCGACAGCAACGCACCGCGCCGGCTGGAAGTACGCATCATCGCCAGCAGCCTGCCCGCGCGCCGCTTTCGCAATCAGTGGATGGAGGGGATCGCCATCAATAACCACAGCGATACCCTGAGCAGCCAGTCAGAATCCATGCTGACTTTCGCCAACCTGTTCAAAGGCCGCTTTTTACGTGGCGACCGCCTGGCAATTGAGTTTGCCGCTGACACCAGCGTCACCAGAATTGTACTGAACGGCATTACCCTCGGGGAAATCGGCGATCCGGATTTCTATAATACCCTTTTGCTGGCCTGGATTGGGCCGGTTCCTCCATCTACCGGCTTTCGCGATGGGCTGCTCTCCGCGGGCAACGTGGCCAGCAGCCTGCTCACCACTTACGAAGCGCTCGAACCCAGCAGCGAACGCATTGCAGAACTCCAACTGAGGCAAATCAGCGTGGAGGAGACCCTGGCAGCGCAGACCCCGGTGGCTGAAGAAATCCTGCCCAAACCGACGTTGGAGGTGGCGGATCTTCCCCCTCCCACCCTGGCCCTGGCGCCAAACCCTACATCGACCACGCCAAACCCTGCCTCAGCCACGACAAGCCCTGCCACGGACAATGCAAGCGTCGAGCCCGTTGAAGCCGCAGCCGTGGAACTGGTCCAGGGGACACCGGGCACCACTGAAACGTCCGCGGCGTACAGGGAAGAAGTTGTAGAGGATATGGAAGAAGAGGAGGCGCCGCTGACAGCCGATCTGATCCTTGCTCGCCAGATATACCATTCCGCACTGCTACGCCATACTTTCCGCCACATTCGCTACCCCAAGCGTGCCCAGGAACGGGGCCATGAGGGCAGCGTACGCCTCAATGTCGTGATTAACACCCGGGGGGAAGTGCAGGAAATCCTGGCAGTGCAGGAATCCCGCTATTCCAGCCTCAACCGTGAGGCTGTGGCTGCCGTTGAGCGGGCCGGTCCCTATCCTTCGGTGCCTGCACAACTGGGGTCAGACAGCTTCAGCTTCACAGTGCCGATTACTTTTGACATCCCCGATTGATCCAGTCCTGTGAAAAGGCCCCGTCCGGCGGGGCTTTTTCTTTGGCCACACCATCTGTCGCGATCTCACCACACTTAGACGCAGTTCCCTTGCCCCCTGATGGCGCAGAATTCTACCATGTGGATATCATTTGACTACCCTGAATTGAGCCAAACAGAGCCACTAATGAAAAAACTACTATTACCAGCTGCTATCCTTGGCATACTCGCCAGCCCCCAGTTAACCCTGACTGCGCTGGCCCACAATCACCCGGACCCCATCCACAGCAAGGCCACCCCTGAGCAGGAGAGGCCCTCTTCCGGTATCGATCTCACCGCAATGGATACCACTGTGCGCCCGCAGGATGATTTCTTTTCCTATGTAAACGGCACCTGGCTGAAGAATACCGAGATTCCTGCGGACAAATCCCGCTGGGGCGGATTCTCGATCCTGCGGGACCAGAGCACCGAGCAGGTGAAAGCACTGATTATGCAAGCGGGCCAAAACACCGGCAGCGACGGCGATAAACAGATCGGTGACCTCTACAACAGCTTTATGAACGAAAAGCTGGTCGAGAAGAAAGGTCTGTCTGCTGTGTCTGGCGAACTGGCCAAAGTCGATGCTATCAAGTCCCGCAAAGACCTGACGGACTTTTTCGCTTATGCCGATATCGCCGGCTACAACGTGCCTTTTGGCGGCACTATCTACCAAGACCTGAAACAGGTCGAAAACTACATCCCCTTCTTCTGGCAGGCGGGCCTGGGGCTGCCGGACCGCGATTACTATTTCGAGGATACCGAGAAGAGCCGGAAACTGCGCAGAACCTATAAAGAGTATCTGGTACAAATCCAGGAGTTAGCGGGGCTCAAGAATGCCAAAGCCTTCTCCGACAGGATCTTCAATTTGGAAGAGCACCTGGCTGAACACCAGCGCAGCCGACTGGACAATCGCGACCCTGAGAAATATTACAACAAGAAATCCGTAGCGGAGCTGAAAAAACTGATGCCTGCTGTGGACTGGGACAGTTACCTGGCCAAGGCCAGGCTGGCCAAAGCCGAGAGTTTTATCGTCGGCCAGCCCGAGTACCTGGAAGCGGCGAACGCGATGATTGCCGATACCGATATGGCGACCTGGAAGCGCTATCTGAAGGTCAGGGTCCTGTCCGCTATGGCACCCTACATGCACAGTGCACTGGCCCAGGCCCACTTCGATTTCTACAGCACTGCTATTCGCGGTGTCAAACAGATGGAGCCACGCTGGAAGCGCGGCGTACAGTTTGTCAATGGTGCAGTGGGCGAACTGGTCGGCAAGCGCTATGTCGAGAAGCATTTCCCACCGGAAGCCAAGGCGCGCATGATCGTTCTGGTGGATAATCTCAAGGATGCGTATCGCGAGTCCATCCAGTCCCTCGAGTGGATGGGAGAGGATACCCGCAAGCAGGCGCTGGCCAAGCTGGAAAATTTCACCACTAAAATTGGCTACCCGGACAAGTGGCGCGAATATTCCGCCCTTCAGGTGGGCGCGAATAACCTGGTAGGTAATGTGCTGGCCGCCAATCTGTTTGAGGCCAGCTATGAACGCAATAAACTCGGCAAACCCATTGATCGCAGCGCCTGGGGAATGAGCCCGCAGACCGTTAACGCCTACTACAACCCAACGATGAATGAGATCGTCTTCCCCGCAGCGATTCTGCAGCCGCCCTTCTTTAACGTACATGCGGACGATGCGGTGAACTACGGTGGTATCGGTGGCGTCATCGGCCATGAAATTGGTCATGGCTTCGACGACAAGGGCAGCAAGTTCGACGGCAAGGGCTACCTGAATAATTGGTGGACCGATTCCGACCGCAGCAACTTTGAAGACCTCACCAGCAAACTGATCTCCCAGTACAACGCTTTTGAACCGCTGGAAGGCGAGCACATCAACGGCGAGCTGACCCTGGGTGAGAATATCGGCGACCTGTCCGGCCTGGGCATTGCGTACAAAGCTTATAAAATGTCTCTCAATGGCGAAGAAGCCCCGGTGATTGATGGCTTTACTGGCGATCAGCGCGTTTTTATGGGTTGGGCTCAGGTCTGGCGCAGCAAGATGCGTGACAAGGCGCTCAGCAGCCGTATGAAGACGGATACTCACTCCCCCGCCAAGTACCGGGTACAGGGTGTACTGCCCAATATCGAGGCGTTTTACGAAGCTTTCGATGTGAAAGCAGGCGACGGCATGTACCTGCCCGAGGAAGAGCGGGTAAAAATCTGGTAACAGGATGAAAACCGGCGGCCCCCGGCTGCCGGTTTTCTCTCTCCCCGCGATGTGTCCCGCCGCCAGCCCCGCTCCCCAATGTGTGTATATCATTCGCACCCCCTGTCTTTCTTACCACGACAGGCTGGACAACTTGTAGCCGCAATGGCGTAACATAGGTGAGGTGCCTTTAGGAGAGAGAATAATTATGGCCCATCGCACTCAGCTCCAGCTGCTCACCAGCAGCCGCTTCCTGCCTTTCTTCCTCACCCAGTTTCTCGGTGCGTTTAACGATAATGTGTATAAAAATGCATTGATCGTGATGATTGCTTTTCGCTTGATGGAAAGTGAGGCCAACGCCCTGATCAATGTTGCAGCGGGCCTGTTTATCCTGCCCTTCTTTCTCTTTTCCTCCTCCGCCGGCCAGCTGGCCGACAAGTATGATAAAAGCCGCCTGATCAGGCTGATCAAGCTGGGGGAAATCTGTATTGGCGCACTCGGGGTGACCGCCCTCTACAGCGGCAGCAATATATTCTGCCTCGCCGTCCTCTTTCTGCTGGGTGTGCAGTCGGCCTTCTTCGGCCCGGTTAAATACGCTATCCTGCCCCAGCATCTAAAACGCTCCGAGCTGGTTGGCGGCAATGCGCTGGTGGAAATGGGCACCTTTGTCGGCATCCTCACCGGGACCATCGTCGGCGGCCTTCTGGCGGGGCTCACCGGCCAGGGGAAAAACGGTCTTTTTTACCTGAGCCTGGTGATTATGGGTGCAGCAACCCTAGGGTACCTGTCCAGCCGCAGGATTCCAATGGCACCGGCACCGGCGCCAAACCTGCGGATCAACCCGAACCCACTCTCCCAGACAAAAAGCATCCTGGCAAAAACCGCCAAAACCCCTTCCATTTTCTACGCGATTATCGGTATCTCCTGGTTTTGGTTGATGGGCGCAGCCTACCTGACGCAGATTCCCAGCTTTACCAGAAACGTTCTGGGTGGTGACGAATCCGTTGTCACCCTGCTGTTGTGCATCTTTACCATCGGTATAGCCCTGGGTTCACTACTGTGTGAGCGCCTGTCCAATGGGCACATTGAGTTGGGCCTGGTTCCTCTCGGTGCCGCCGGCCTCACCATCACCGGCATCGCCCTGTCCGCAGCCGGTGGCAACTTTGTCGAATTGCAGCAGGCGAGTCTGGGGGCCTTCCTGAACCGTGATGATGCCTTCGCGATCCTCACCTGCCTGATGCTGATCGGCATCTGTGGCGGCCTCTACATCGTGCCGCTCTACGCGATGATGCAGGACCGTTCGGCTCCTGAAATCCGCGCGCAGATTATCTCCATCAACAATATCCTCAACGCCCTGTTTATGGTGGTCTCGGCCCTGCTCGGCCTCTTTTTCCTGAATGTGCTGGAGGTCACTATCCCCCAGTTCTTCCTGGTTATCGCCCTGATGAACGCCGCAGTGGCCATCTTTGTCTTTACCAGAGTGCCAGAGTTCGCTATGCGCCTGTTGATCTGGATGCTGTCCCATACGATGTACCGGGTAAAGCACGAAGGCCTGGAACAGATTCCCGCACAGGGACCCGCACTGATCGCCTGCAATCATGTCAGTTACGTGGATGCCCTCCTGCTGGCGGGCGCGGTGCGCCGCCCCATACGCTTTATTATGTACAAACCGATTTATGAGATTCCGGTGCTGCACTTTATTTTCCGCACCGGGCGCGCCATTCCCATCTGCTCCAGGCTGCAAGATCCCCAGGGATACGAAATGGCATTGAATGCCATAGAGCAGGGCCTAAAAAACGGGGACCTGCTGTGTATTTTTCCCGAGGGGCAGCTCACCAAAGATGGGGAATTACAACCCTTCAAGGCCGGTATCGAAAAAATACTGGAACGCACCCCGGTGCCGGTGATTCCCATGGCCCTGCGCGGTCTTTGGGGCAGTTTCTTCAGCCATAATGGTGGCCAGGCCTTCACCACCTGGCCACAACGCTTTTGGTCCAAAGTCAGCGTCGTGGCAGGCTGCCCCATCGAAGCCACCGATGCCAAGGCGCGGACACTGCACGAGCAAGTATTGGATTTGCGCGGGGAACAGCGCTGATGGCTGGCGCGGGGCTGCATCCAGGGCACTGTGGCTGGTGCCCACTCGGCACCCAACTGGCCAGTCAGGCCCCGGTAGCATTCCCGAGCCGACAGCGATCGAGTGCATCGACAAGCGCTATTCGGGCAAGGAGGATGCACGCCTTTGCTAAACGGGGCCAGGTGGCCGCGGGCAGGGGATCCCCACCCCGAGGGGTATCCCTGTTCGCCCTGCCCCAACCGCTTACACCGTTTTAAGCGCAGCCCGATCGGGATTGTGATTGCTGAGTATCAGCCACAGGGCCGCTGCCAGGATGGCCGCTTGCAGACCGATACCCTGCCAGGTGGGATAAATGCCCAGCCAGTCAAAACTGAACGCCACCGGCAGTGGGGTAATGCCAATCCAGGCCGCTTCTTGCAGTGCCGCGACTGCCTTCCCTGCGAGCACGAAGGACAACCCCAACAGAATATAGGTACTCGCGGAAAAAAACTTGTCGATCGGCAGGCGCGCCGAGTAATGCATCAGGGCGAAACCCAGTACCGCGAGCAGTGCCGCACCGGAGGCTATGCCAGCCCAGAGTGCGTTGTACTGAGTGGCAGAAGTCTGTGTTAGCAGGGCCTGGTAGAACAAGATCGTTTCAAAAATCTCCCGGTACACCGCGATAAACGCCAGCCCGGCAACTCCCCATAGGGCACCAGTACTCAGGCTGCGGTTGATACTGTCCTGAATATAGTTTTGCCATTCCTGTGTGCGGGTTTTGCTGTGCATCCAAAAACCCACATAGAAGAGCACCATTGCCGCCAAAAGTGCAGCCAAACCCTCCATCACTTCGCGACTGGCACCACTGATGGTAATGACGCTCTGGGCGGCGACCCAGGTAGCCACGCCTGCGGCGAAAGCGCCAATCCAGCCAAGGTGCACGAATTTCAGTGCATCGCGACGGCCGGTTTTTACCAGTATGGCGACCAGTGCTATCACCACCAACAGCGCTTCCAATCCCTCCCGCAAGAGGATCACCAGGCTCGCGATAAACAGAGCAGCATCGGACAGGCTGGAATCCGCCATCAGCGATTGGGCACGTGTCAGCTGCTCCAGAATGCCCTGAACCTGCGCTTCCACGCGACGGGGATCACTGCCGGCATTCAATTGGGCACGCAAGCCCAGCAGAGCGCGTTCCGTCGCCACACGCAGGTCCGCGTCCACAGAGTCCAGGGCATTCTCCGCCAATTCAAAACCGTCCAGGTAAGCGCTGATCGCCAGGGTGTGGGCGTTGGCATAATCCCCCTGCCGGTAGGCCGCCAGGGACCGTTGCAGCTGTGCGCGCGCCACCTCAAGGGGGGCCTCGGAGCCATTTTGCACTTTGGAAAACAGGGCGCTCGGATCAGCCCGCAGGGCCGCCACCGACTGCACAGATAGGTCCGGGCGGTCACTGCGCAATACCGCCGGGCTGTACATGACCAGATCCTGCAGGCTCGGCCCGCTCCCCTCCTCGGCAGGGGCCTCTCCGGCAAATGCCAGGCTACCCACGTAAAAAGCCAGGGACCAGCGCTGTTGTTCGTTCAGGTTCTTGAAGGCGGTCATTGCAGTGCCGTCAATACCGTTACTGATGGCATCGTAAAGCCCCAGCAGAGAGCGGTTTTCTGCGCGCTCGCGCTCGTGGAAATTGGTGGGCGCCGGCTCCAGTGCGGCCGCCAGGGGTCCATCTCCTCGCCCTTCCACACCGTGACAGGAGGTGCACTGGGCCCGGTAGAGTGCACGGCTCTCATTGAGGCTGAGCAGTGCGCTGGGCAGGGAGAGGGCCGGCGCGATGGAGAGCAGCCCCTGGCGCAGCCTGGCGGTATGTTTCTGCACCGCCGCAAGACTCGCCTTGCGCGCTATCGCGCCCTGCAGAGCCAGAGCCTCGGCGCGGATTACGCGCGCCTCGGGCGAATCCGGCAATTGCTGCCCACGATCCATCAGCAGTTGGGCAAATTCCTCCATTTCCGTGTACTCATCCGTGTTGATTACCTCACCGTCGGCCACTGCCTCCGAATAGTCCACACCAATATACTCCGCCATCTGCATCAACTGGCGCAGTTGCTGTTCGGAAAGGCCGGTTTGCTGGGCCTGGGCGGGGATCATCGTAATGGCCAGCAGCACCACAAACAGGCGGGCCAGATAGGGGAAAAGGCGCATGGAGAATCCTTTTTTGTTACTGCAAACGGGTTGATCATCAGGTGCATAATATAATTGATAATTATTCTCATAATAAAGCCCGTGCTGAAACTGATTCAGCCTGGGCGTGGACTTGATGTAAGAGTGTGTACAATCAAAATGTGCACACCATAAAAATACAGGAAGTGGATCATGGCCGACCTCTACTCAATTCCCATCGAAACTGCCGACGGTAAAGCCTCCTCACTGGAAGCCTATAAAGGCAAGCTCCTCCTAGTGGTAAACACCGCCAGTCAGTGCGGCTTTACCAAGCAATACAAAGGGTTGGAAGCACTTTACAACAGCTATAAAGCGCGTGGTCTGGTGGTACTGGGCTTTCCCTGCAACCAGTTTGGCAACCAGGAGCCCGGCAGCAACGAGGAAATCCAGACGTTTTGCACACTGAATTTCGGGGTCAGCTTTCCGGTCTACGCCAAGCTGGATGTCAACGGTCCCGCGGCACACCCACTATTTGTGGAGCTCAAGAGGCGCGCCCCTGGCCTACTCGGCACCGAGGGCATCAAGTGGAACTTCACCAAATTCCTGATCAGCAGGGACGGCAAAGCGGTGAAACGCTTTGCCCCCAAAGATACCCCCGAGTCCCTGCAGGCTGAAATTGAACAGATGTTGTAATGGTAATTGGCTGCGATGACTGCGAAGCACTGGCCCTCAACCGCCACCTCTGCATTGCCCTCCATGTCGCCTCCAGGGGCGGCATCCGATGCCCGATTCCGGCACCTTGATCCCACTGCTACAGGGCCTGGAGCAGTGCGCCCTGAGGGAGGGCATCGCGCTATCTAAGATGAGCGCAACCCTCTGGTGACGGCAAACCGTGCAGGGCTGGCGCTGAAATCCAGAGCCAGGGAGTGGGTAGGCCGGCACCCGGTACGCGCTTTGAACGGTCGTGCGGAGGTAAAACGCGGAGCGGCCATCTCTGCCTGTGTTTGCGCAAGATGCCGGAGGGACTCCCGGTCAGGTTGGCGTATAAGACCAATCATTACCAGCAGGGACTGGCCTCGAAGGAATTGGGGGTTTTAGGTTATAAATTCCATATGAGGAAAAAATAGGGATAAAAATAGCAATCTGCATTGAATTTTAGAAATTAGTAGGATGAACATTGACCACCGGATCGGAGATCACGCATAATGCCAAGATACAGTCCGACCCGACGCGGAAGCCACCACCTATGAAGACTGACTTCTGTACCACCAGACAAGGCCACCTCGCCCTAGCTTTCACGCTGCGACTGCCGCTACGCGGCATATAATTTTTCTCCTCCCCACCCTCGACAGGATTCCCCACTGTATTTGAGCGACGCATAGACAGCAGCGGAGCCCCTTGTTTAGCCTCGAACCAAATGAGGAGTAAAAGCGAAAATGAGCATCCAGAAAGATAAATTAGTCATTTTTGATACGACGTTGCGCGATGGTGAACAGAGTCCAGGCGCCTCCATGTCCAAAGAGGAGAAGGTCCGCATTGCCCGCCTGCTCGAGCGCATGCGTGTGGACGTGATTGAGGCCGGCTTTGCCATTGCCAGCCCCGGCGACTTCGAAGCGGTAAAGGCAGTTGCCGAAACCGTGCGCGAATCCCGTGTTTGCAGCCTCGCGCGTGCAATCAATGCGGATATCCTGCGCGCCGGGGAAGCCCTGAAAAAAGCCAACGCCTCCCGTATTCATACTTTCATTGCCACTTCACCGATCCATATGCAGTACAAGCTGCAAATGGCTCCGGAAGATGTACTCCAGCAGGCGGTGCAAGCGGTGAAGACCGCCCGTCAGTTTACCGACGATGTGGAGTTTTCCCTGGAAGATGGCAGTCGCTCCGAGCCGGACTTTATGTACCGTATTATCGAGGCGGTAATCGCGGCGGGCGCGGGCACAATCAATATTCCCGATACCGTCGGCTATGGAGAACCCGGCGAGTACGGTGCCCTGTTCCGGCGGGTGATCGAGCATGTGCCCAATTCCGACAGGGCTATCTTCTCCACCCATTGCCACAACGACCTGGGTCTAGCGGTGGCCAACTCCCTGTCCGCCGTCATGAACGGCGTGCGCCAGGTGGAATGCACGATCAATGGTCTGGGTGAGCGCGCGGGCAATGCCTCCCTGGAGGAAATCGTGATGGCGGTACAGACCCGCCAGGATCTCTATTCGGTAGAAACCAGCATCGATACCCGCCATATCGTGCCCACCTCGCGCCTGGTCTCCTCTGTTACCGGATTCCCTGTACAACCCAACAAAGCTATTGTCGGCGCCAACGCCTTCGCCCATGAATCCGGTATTCATCAGGACGGTGTGCTCAAGCATCGTGAAACCTATGAAATTATGCGCGCCGAGGATGTGGGTTGGGGACAGAACCGTCTGGTGCTGGGCAAGCACTCGGGAAGGGCCGCGGTGCGCGCACGCTACGGGGAACTGGGGGTCGCGTTCTCCGACTCGGAAACCTTCCAACAGGTTTTCCAGCGTTTTAAGATACTGGCAGACAAAAAGCACGAGATTTTTGATGAGGACCTGCACTCTTTGATCACCGGTAGCGAAACCCCGGTGGAGCGCTTCCACCTGCAGGATCTGGATGTGCGCAGCAAGATCGGCAGCGCACCCCAGGCTTTTATCAGCCTGCTGGTAGAGGGTGAGTCGCACCAGACCGAAGCCTGCGGCAGCGGCCCGGTGGACGCCATTTTCAAGGCCATAGAACGCATCGTTGGCAGCGGCGCCGATCTGAAACTCTACTCGGTGAATGCCGTTACCCAGGGCACCGACTCCCAGGGTTCGGTGACCGTGCGCCTGGAAAAAGACGGTCACCTGGTCAATGGTGTCGGTGCCGACACCGATATTCTGGTTGCCTCGGCACAGGCCTACATGGATGCGTTAAACTTGCTCGCCATGGGTGAAAGCAAGAAACAAGGCGTGTAAGTGAACGAGCTTGAGCGGGCAGAATACCTGTCGGTACTTGGCGTGACCAGTTATGTGCCGCGATTTGTTTTGCCCCTTGCACCCGCACCCCGCCAGGCCCAACTTCCGCCGGCATTGTCCGCGGTCGCCACCTCCCAGCGGCAGCGGGCCGCACCCGCTGTGTTGAGCCCACTGCCACAGTCGGCTGCACCGGCTGTCGACTCCATCGCGACCGCTCCCGCAAGCGACAGTGCGAAGGCGTCAGTGGCTGTCCCTACCTGGGGCAAATCCGATGAGGCAGTGGCCCAGCCACAACAGGCAGTCCAGCCCTTTATCCTCAGCTGCTGGCGGATCGGTGAGGAATTGCTGGCGGTGGACAGCCACGAGCCCGGTGCCGCACTGCCGATGGAGTCGCTGTTTGGCAATATTCTGCGCGCGCTGAATTGGCACCAGTTGCCATGCCAGCACGAGCGCCTGTGCTGGCCGATCACAGAAAACCCCTTTGCTCCGGCCGCGGGCGCCTCCGAGGCCCGCGATACCTTCTCCAGTTGGCTGGAAGCTTCCTGCACACGCCAGCCGGTGAAGTCCATCTGGCTGATGGGGGACGAGGCGAGGACATTCTGTACACCCATCTCTCTCGATGAGACCGTCAACAACTGGCAGGGGGTGCGCATCCTCCCCCTGCCCAGCCTGTCCCAGCTATTGCGGGAGCCGGAACGCAAACAGGACCTCTGGCAGCTGCTGTGCAAAGCCTACCCCTCCGAGACTCGGGCGCAATGAGGAGCTCATCCGCTACCGGTTTGCATCTGCGCCGGGCCGAGAAAGCGGATTGCAGCACCCTGGCCGGCCTGGCCAAAAGCGCCCACAGCCGCCCCTGGAATCAGGCTCAGTACCTGCAGAGCCTGGTGGCTGGTCACCAGTGCTGGCTGCTTGCCACTGACGCGGGGGCCATTGGCTTCTGTGTATTCAACCAATCAGGTGACGAGGCTGAAATTCTGGACATGGTGATTTCACCCGGATGGCGCCGGCGAGGCCTCGCTGAACAGCTGTTATCCCACCTGATTGCCCAGCTGCCCAGGCACACCCGGCGACTTCTGCTGGAAGTGCGCACCTCAAACCTCGCCGCACACTCACTCTACCGCAAACTGGGTTTTTCCGAGGACGGCTTGCGTAAGAATTACTACCCCGCAGACAATGGCGGGCGCGAGGATGCTGTGCTGATGAGTCTGGCCCTGCATCCGATCGTAAAGGAAGCGGGCTGAAGGTAAAATCCGCTGCTCTCTCACCGCACCTGGGCCACCGACGCATAGGGTGCTGCACCACATAAGCCAGCGCGCTCTGGCGAGCCCGGAGAGATTCGCCGCATATCCGGCCGGTTTGTAAAGAGTTACTGAATGCCACTAACAACAAGTAGTCCCTCACTGCTCGAAGGTTCGGTATCCGGCCACTTGCAGCGCTTGGCCCTGCCCATGGTGTGGGGCATCCTCGCCGTGATGTCGTTCAACATCGTGGACACCTACTTTGTCTCCCAATTGGGCAGTGCACCGCTCGCGGCCATGAGTTTTACCTTTCCCGTGGTTATGGCAATCAACAGTTTTGCTATCGGCCTCGGTGCCGGCACCTCATCGGCGGTGGCGCGGGCCTACGGCGCGGGGGATGTCCACCGTGTACGCAGGCTGGTGACCGATGCCTCTGTACTCGCCCTGCTGATATCGCTGGTCATCACCGCCATCGGCTTGCTGACGATTCGCCCCCTGTTCAGCCTGCTCGGTGCCGGCCCGGAGATATTACCGCTGATCGCCGACTACATGGTGCCCTGGTATCTCGGCACCATCTTCGTCATAGTGCCCACCATCGCGCTATCCGCCCTGCGCGCGATCGGCAACAGCGCGCTCACCGGACGGATCATGGTGGGCGTGGCGCTCTTCAATCTGATTCTCGACCCAATTTTAATCTTCGGGCTGCTGGGTTTTCCAAGGCTGGAGTTGCAGGGCGCAGCAATCGCTACCGTGACCGTGCGCACCCTGAGTTTTTTCATGGCGCTGTATTTTTTGGTCCGCCGTGAACACCTGATGGCTGTGCCCCATTGGCATCTCGGCTCCCTGCTCGAATCCTGGCGCCGGGTATTGGCCGTGGGGCTACCGGCGGTGCTTACCAATGTGATTATTCCCATGGCCAGCGGTGTGATGGTGGCCCTGGTGGCGGTGCACGGCGAGGATGCCGTGGCCGGTCTCGGGGTGGCACTGCGCATTGAGCCTTTGGCTCTGATCATATTCTATGCACTCTCCGCAGTTATCGGCCCGTTTATGGGGCAAAATGCCGGTGCCGGCAACATAGAGCGGCTGCGCGAGACTGTTGGAGTACTTGCCCGCTTCTGCCTGATCCTGGGCGCGGGCCTGGCAATTCTGCTGTTTTTTACCGGGGAGCCGATCGCCCGCCTGTTCAGCAAATCCCCCGAGGTGGTCGCAGTGGCCGTGGCCTACCTGAGTCTGGTACCTTTCAGTTACGCCGGCTATGGTTTTGTGATGTCAGCCAATGCGGCCTTTAACGGCCTCGGACAACCCCTGCCCGCCACGCTGATTTCCTTCCTGCGTGTGCTGGGTGTCTATTTACCCCTGGCCTGGCTGGGTAACAAGCTGTGGGGCCTGACCGGTCTTTTTGCCGCGACGGCCGCCGCCAACCTGTTGCTCGGCACCCTGTCCTGGTGGTGGTTGCGGCACAACCTCCGCCGACGCAGTTCAGCGGTGGCCTCTACACCACACATGTCCGCCAACTGAAACACTGAGCCAAACGGTCTTACGCAGTATTTTCCGGCAAGCAATCCTGCCAGATTGTTCGACGGATACAGTGTTTCGCCACTGGCCAGCAAAACTCCACGGGACAACACACCGGGGCGGCTCCCTGGGCAGCACTGCGTATGGTACCGAAATCGAAAAAGCAAGCCGATGCCCGGACTGTGCCCCGCACCGACATCACAGAGGTTCAGTGGCTGCCCGCAGCCAGTTTGCGGTGTGCTGGTCAACCAGTGGCGTTATGACCTGCCGAACCCGCTGATGGTAGCGGTTCAACCAATCCCGCTCCCGGGTGGCGAGCAGATCCGTATCGATCAGCACACGATCAATCGGCACCAGGGTCAATGTCTCGAATTCGAGAAAACCGGGGTACTCCCCACTCTCTTTGACATACACCAGGTTTTCTATGCGGATACCGTATTGCCCGGTGAGATAAAACCCCGGCTCATTGGAGAGGATCATGCCGGGCTGCAGCGCCACCCCGGTAGCCACCTTGCCGATACGCTGCGGACCCTCGTGCACACTCAAATAACTGCCGACCCCGTGGCCAGTGCCATGGGCATAGTCCAGCCCTGCCTCCCACAAGGAGCGGCGCGCAATCGCATCAATCTGCTCTCCGCAAGTGCCCTGTGGAAAACGCAGAGTGGCGATGGCAATGTGCCCCTTAAGCACCCGGGTAAAATGCTCCCGCGCCGGGGCCGGGAAATCCCCCAGGGCCAGGGTACGGGTCACATCGGTAGTGCCATCCGGGTACTGGGCACCCGAGTCGCACAAATAAATGCCCTCGGGTTTCATAGGCAGACTGGACTCAGGACTCACCCGGTAGTGGACTATGGCTCCATTGGGGCCGTAACCGGATATGGTGTCAAAACTGTTTCCGCGAAAACCTTCTCTCGCTGCACGTTTACTGTACAGTAGTTTAACCGCCGACAATTCATCGAGCCCGGTATCGACCGCTTCGGATAATATCGCGAGAAATTCACACAGCGCAGCGCCATCGCGCTCATGCGCGGCCCTGGCACCAGCCAGCTCCACGGCATTCTTGCAGGCTTTGGCCCCGGAGACAGGATCGCGCTCCTGTACCAATTGGATATCCAGGGCGCGCAACTGCTGCAGAATCCAGCAATTACTGATCTGGGGGTCCACCCAGATCTTGCGGATATGCCGCCGCCGCAAGTCCGAAAGCAGCAGGCGCTTGTCGGATACCACGGTCACTTCCCGGTCCAGGTGCTCAAGCAGCCCCTCGCCGACTGCCTCCGCTGACAGGTACAAAGTGGCGCTGCCATCCCGATAGAGCACAGCATTGGCCAGGGCAACCGGCAAATGCGGGATATCCTCACCGCGGATATTGAACAGCCAGGCACAGTTCTCGGGGCTTGGCAGCCACAGAGCATCGACGCATTTCTCCGTCAGCTGCGCTGCTATACGCCGGCGTTTGTCCCTGGAATGCTCACCATTGAACGCAAACGGATGGGGCCGTGCGGTACCGGATGGTGCCTCGGGCCTGTCTGTCCAGATGGCATCGATAGGATTCTCCTCCAGCGGTCTCAGGGTGATAACCCGCTCTTCCAGACGCCCCTGCAACAGGGCCAGGCCCGGTTCTGTGTGCAGGCGCGGATCATAGCCCAGTGTCTGCCCCTCGTGCAGCTGGTCGCAAATCCAGTTGGCAATGCCATCGCTATCCAGGTTTTCCAGCACTATTGGCCGGTCACCCAGCTGTTGCTGTCCCTGTAGTGTGTAACGCCCATCGACGAACAACGCGGCCGCTTTCAAGCCAATCACCGCCATACCGGCCGATCCCGTAAACCCGGTTACCCAGGACAGGCGCTCTTCCCCCGGCGGTATAGACTCATTCTGGTATTCATCGGTACGCGGTACCAAGAAGGCCTCTATTCCCTGCTGTCGAAGTCCCTCTCTCAAGGCCTCTAATCGCTCTTCATTCATACATCCCCCTTCACAAGCTGAGCCCGCCAAGCCGAAGGGTGCGGCCACGGGTCAGCTACCCTTTGCAGGCAATCCTGTTTTGACTCAATCGAACAATCGGGATAAACCACAAAATGTCGTGACTCGCCAATCCCGCTCCTACAGTGATTCCCATTGGAACCGAAAAAAGCGTTTGTGAGATTTTCCACCAAATCCAGTTATGCAGTATATCCTATCTTGGAAACACCACTGGAGGGTATAATAGAGGCCTGTGTTTACCGCCGGACCGGGTAATCGGATATTCAATGTTGTGCCAGTGTGCTGCCCAGCTGCTGCCGGCACTGAGCAATGCTCTTTCCTCCAGTCAGGCGAATCAAGTGATTGGGTGTTCAGGCAAAAAAACACAGAAAACACTCTGAGTTTGCTTGGCCTTCCTCTTCCTGCCTGCGATAACCTGGGTCACCGCTATCGCTGTTACGTTACCTCAAGCATGGAAGGGCGTATTTTACCGCGTGAATTCATTTCTGGCTGGGTGTAACCTCTGCACAGAATAGAGAAAAGTGGACTGAACAGATTGGCCAACGCGGTTTGAGTACCCGTATCAGTGACAGACTGCCATGTCTTGCACACAGCAGCTACTCATTCTGCACTTGAGAGAAGCAGAGAAAACCAACACTGTCAGGAAAAGTGGGGAGAGCGCCATCGCGCAAAATTGTGCGGCAAATGAAACACTCCGCAATGGCGAAAACTGCCCCGCACTAAAAAAAATGTTTCACAATGAGATCACCCCTGCTGTTATAGGGGGCGAAAAAGTCCAACATGACATTCTTCGTACATTTGCCTTACCTAACCGCTTTGCCCCAAGCCAACTGTCCCAGGAAACGATCAGTACCAGAAAGGGATTGGCGCTCCTTATAAAACTCCCTTATCAGGAAAAGCTTATGAAAAAATGCTTGTTGATTCTCTCTGCCCTACTGCTGGCATCCTGTAGCGCTCAGACAGTCACCACTGCGCTCGAAGATCCAATGCTTTCACTCACACGGCAAGTGGCGCAGTCACCGGATTCGGTCAGTTTTGCCAGCTACTGGGAGGCTTACCTGGAATCTCCCCAATCGCTCAAAACAGTGACCGCGCAGGCGCAGTATCTCGAAGCGATGGCCTCAGTGGAATCGGGGAAGAAAATCTGCGAGGAAATTAACTGGCAACAGATTACCCAGCAAAATACCTTTTCCCTACTGCCACACCTCAGCGCCACCGAATGCTATGAAACTCTCGGCAAAACCGAACTGGCCCTCTTCCATCAAAATATTTTCAATTTTATCGCCACTGGCATCTTGGGCAAACACAGCGGTGATACTTACTACAGTGCCTATGAAATCGCAAGCTGGGGGGATGCCGAAGACCTGCTCACCCTTTCCGGCTATGAGATTATTGACAGTTATTTTGAGTTTGCCGAGAGCCGCAACGGGCTGTACCGGATTTATAATGTCCGCACCCAGGATAACAATAAGGTCGCAAAAATCTATTTTGACAATAGCCGTTTCTTGCATCGCCTGCTTGCAGTCGAACACCCTTTTGCCGGATTGTCAGACGCTCTGTATCGAGAAATCCTGCAGCCACTGGCAAACTCCGATTACGCAGCACGCCACGCTGTCGGGCAGGTTTATCACGCAGAGGAAGAATTTCAAAAGGCTGAGCAAGCTTACCTGGATGCCATTGGTATGGGGTCCGTTACCGCCAATATCAGCCTCGGCAAACTTTGCCTGGCTGGGAAGTCGACCAGGTTCTCCCAAAGCGAGTGTGCGCAACTCTTTGTCTCCGCATCAGACCTTGGGCTTGAAGAGGCAAAGATCGTGCTTGCCTATATGGCCCTTACCGGCCTCGGTATAGAAGCCGATCCCGCACTGGCGGAGCAACTGCTAAACAGCGCTGCGGTATCAATGCCCCCGGGACAGGCCGAATATGAAGTGGCCTTACTGATGACTTCCACAGAATTCACCAACGCCAGAGAAAAGCTGGCACAGGATTTTCGCCAGGTATCTGCCTCAAAGGGATATCCTCCAGCTCAACTGGCACTGGCTCTTGACCGGCTCAGTTCAGATCAAAAACCACTGGAGGATTTTGAAGCATTTATCCAACAGGCCGTTGATACCAATTTTCCGCCTGCGCAATTTTTCTACGCCCGCTACCTTCTGAAGCAAAAAGGCGAGCACTCTGTAAAAACCGGTCTCGCGCTACTGGACAAAGCCGCTTCAGCCGACTTTCCACCAGCCCTCAATCTGCGAGCACGGATTGCTGAGGAGGGACTTTTTGGGCGAAAAATAGATACGGCTCAGGCCCTGCGGGACTATGAAGCCGCTGCAGTACGCTGGTATCCACCAGCACAGCTTCACATGGGCATTTTAAATTCCACCGGCAGGCTTACGGCAACTAACCAGGATATTGCCTATGGCTGGTATGCCCTTTGTGCCAAAGCCAACAACCTTGATTGCATCACAAACCTCGGCTATGCCACTGCCCATGGAAGGGGCGTGGAACAAAATTACCCGCGCGCAGTCGAAATTTACCAGTATGCCTCAGCACAGGGATCAGCCAGGGCCAGTTATAATCTCGGACAACTCTATCGGCTCGGCCAGGGCGTATCCAGAAACCTGGAACAAGCGATTGATTACTTGACACAGGCAGCAGAGGGCGGATCAACTGATGCCATGAATGCACTTGGGCTAGTATACCTGGATTCTGCCCCGGAATTTCACAGTTACTCCAAAGCCCTGTCCTGGTTTGAGCGGGCTGCGGAGAATAATTCCAGATACGGCTACTTTAACCAGGCCAGGATGTACGAGCAGGGACTGGGGGTTGAAAACGATCCATCCCGCGCTCTGGCCCATTACCGGAAAGCCTCAGACCTGGGACACGATATCGCCTCGCTTAAACTCGCCCAGGCCTACAGCTCTGGGGAGGCGGTCGATAAAGACCTCAAAATGGCAGCGCATTTTTTCAAACTTGCTGCCGAACAGGGCAATGATGGAAAGATAAAACGCGCTTTGGAAATGTGTCAGGAATCACAAAACTGTATCGAACGGAATCTGGATAGGCTTTTCAATCTTTTATCCTCAGAAGAGTGATATTTTATGTTAATTATTTCACTTACGGCGGGCACAAGGGTATTTCCAGGTGCCCCACCGGCACATTACTTCGCACTCTCAAAAGCTATGCTATTATTTCCCGACACTATTTTTCACTCCAATTTTCTGAGTAAGTTTCAAATATAATCCGATAACGAGAAAAAAATAATTACTAAACAGCCAATTTGTGGAAGTTTAATTTTCAAAAGCCCTGTAAATACACCTTACTTCATAGAATACGCTTAAATTGATT